>JBDSKY010000219.1:0-5329 GCA_039916675.1 Bdellovibrionia bacterium | reverse complement strand
CCTATCAAGGTAAATACAATTTCGTACCAGGTGATGAAACGGTTCGCTTCAATCACTGGATGAAATTAGGCAATGCTCCTACTGATCAGAACGAGCACTCTCTTGTTATCAAGACCTTCAAATTCACTCCTGCTCTGAATTAATATCCTCTGGAATTTCCTGTGTAAGATTATGTATTCGTTAGACATTAGCCGGATTTAGGCAATTTCAAAAATACAAGCGCATATTTGATTGTCAAATAGAAGCGAACATTTGTAAATCTATCGGCTTATGTTAATTATTAATGTGTATTATTTCGTATTGTGTAGTATAGTCTTGAGAACGTTTTAACCCCCATCTTCTTAGGATAAGGTGTTTTGAGGTACGATGAAAAAGGCTCGATTTTATTTTCCGCTTATAACACCCATACTTGCGGCCCTGATTGTTTCAACGGTCAGTGCTGAAAATGTGATGGCCGCTAACCTTGCCAGATCGGCTACTTCGATTACTAATGCGATCAAGGTCCAAACGCAGTTAAGAGCGCCTCGTATTCAAGGTAATGTTGATTGTCGCTCCCAATCCGGATTTAAGTTCCAAAGCTTGAGACCTCTTAAAGAGGTTTTAGGTAAAATACAATCTAGGCCCTTAAGCACCTTTGCCTTGGGCACTTCCTCGAGCAGGCTCAGGAACGGAACGATTCGAGAAATTCAAAATAAATTAAAATCTTCTCATCGAATGATCACGAGACCCTACGGTATAATGAGTCTTACCCACTTCAATGGTGAACTTTCCGCTACCCGGCCTTATCATTCTGATTATTGCCGCTTGGAATCCCTAAATGCTTCAGAACGCTTAGAAATGATTCAAACTCTCCTTCAAGAATGGAAAACTTCCGGCACTCATGACCACCTTGAAGTGATTAAATCGTTGGAAGCTATGCTTCCAAATACCCCAATTATGACAGGAAATGAAATTAGTCATGATCGACTTATCCAGGCTATCATTGTTCAATGCGACAAATCGGGAAAATTTTCATCTGTCGGAAGAATCACGGCCAGTCCTTCTGGAGAGTCCAATCTCCACCTTCTCTTAAGCAACCCGCAGAAGGCGGGTGGTGCAGGCAAAGCTTTTTTAGATGAATGGCGAAATATAGCCTTTTCTCAAGGCATTAATACCCTCTTTCTCCATTCGCTGGAGGGCTCCAGCGGATTTTACAGGAAGTATGGATTTGAGCATGTATTTGACTCGACACTTTCCGAAGATTAAGATGCCTTGTCACCTTCTCGAACTGGGTCTCAGGTTAGTTCTGAGGCAAATCGGGCGTGAAAAATCATAATAATATATTTAAATAGATTAAATATATTATTTTACAAATTAGGTTAACTACTGTAAATTCCCGTTCGTGTAAAAGTTGAAAATTATTTAATTACTATGAATATGATAATAGCCGTAAAATTAGGGACCTTGAATCTGCTGGGAGCTCTCGATGTTTGATTATAAAGTTGATTTGATCAGAACGATCAATAAACGATCTCTTATTTTTGTCGCTATAGGAGTGATGATACTTCCTGTCTTGGGAAGTAAACGTCCGGACAATACTCATCTAGTTGCTCTACAGGACAGTTCCATCGGGATTCAGCGGTTTGAGATAGATCTGCCTAAGCTAGATTCGGCTCCTAAACCATTTAAAAGAATTAACTCGCTGTTATTTGAGAAGCGAGGAGAACCTACAAAAAAGCAGAAATTGAAGTACACCGCTCCAACAGTTGCATGTTATCATTTCCACAAATATCAAGATCTGGAGATACTACGGCAGACTTACCATGAACTTTCTATTCCCCGATTCACGATGGAAATTCCATTTAACTTACGTGGAATAGACAACGACCTGTTTCATCAATATCCTCATACTGTCTCCTGGACCACCCAGGGTGATTTTATTTCAATATTGAATCTTCCGCACTTATCTGACGAAACTTTTGATCACAAAAACAATCATTTTCGAGAAAACCAAACAACTCAGACTTTGAAGAAGGAGAAAACGGGACTTGCTAAGGTCGGCTATTTCTATCCCCCGAACCTTTCCAATATGATTCTAGAAACTATGCTGCACATTGAGCCACGTGAGCAACTTCCTCAAGGCTTTCCCGAAACGTTCGAGCAAGCGGAACAAAGTGGCTTTCGTTATTTAGTTTCGATTCTGGATCTAAGAAGAGAGGATATTCCGCTTCTAAAGAAAGCTCGCACCGTTATGTATGAAGACCTGACATCTGACAAATATAAAGTGGATACCAAAAACGATGTTATTAAATTCTATTTTCATTTTCCTTACGATGCGGCCACAGCAGGTCTACACCTTCACGCCCGAGTCAATCAATGGATGCCGGAGCTTGAAGCTGCTCGAAGTTTTTCCATCAATGATGTCATTGGTGAGCTGGAGCGAACCGGTTCTACTTATGATCTGATTTTGGATCGTCAACTTCAGAATGATGGATGCATCTATCATCACTTCATTGGAAGAGAAGACGGCAGAATCAAAGCAGGGGCTTCTGCTATAATCTATAAAGCAATAGAAAAAGGGGCATCGATCGATGTAAACGAAGTTCCGAATCCTTTTGCTTTAAACCCATTAGTTGAAATCGATTGAGTTTATTGGTTGAGAGAGGGCGTGCTTACCGAACGAATAATTTTCCTCACTCCTTTGACTAAGTCGTTAATAGAACTACTCCTCTTCAAATTTGAGTTTAAGCATTCCATACTTTGGCTTTCACATGAAGTATTGAAATTCTTCTTAAGATAAGCACTTCTGAATTTACGCTTAATCTTCAGATTGCAGTTACATGTTAGCAGAAGACTGTTAATCCGCCTTTTATCTTTTGAGAGGGAATACATGAACTTTTCGGAAGAAGAAAGATGCCTTACTATTCCCTCGAAAATGGTGCTTTCCAATGCGGGACTACAATCGGAGACACAGTGACCTACCGTTTCAAAAAAGTTACTTCGAAATCCTGGATCATCCAAAATAAATTCTGGAAAAAAAGCATGTTGAAAAAGGACTGCTAGTTGGCCGCAATCTTCGAAGTCTTTTATCGTAATTCGTTTACACTGATCTGAAGCTTTTCCAAAATGGAGAGCCTTTTTATCCAGGTAATAGGGGGGGCCACCATTTTTCAACTTGCTAGGCCTAAAGCCAATGATAAAACCTTTTGCCGCCTTTTCAAAAATACCGGGAGATATATAGAGGTTTTTCCCCTGAGGACGATAGATAAAAGCATCTCGTTGCCGATTCGCTAAATTAGGAATTAGTATCTCCGCTTCCGTAAGAGCCTCATTTACGCAAGGATCATCAAAATTGAGGAATACTTTTCCCTTGGGTGCGATACAGGCGAGTCCTGTTCCAGTAGGTCCCAGGTGTTCTAATGCGTGCACGGGATTTTCGGATAGGTAATTTCCATTTCCTGCAGTGCTGTCGAAACCAGGAGCCACCTGACTTCCAATTAGTTTTCCAAGATTTTCTGCTCGCGTTAAAGTCGATTTTTCTTTTAACGGTGTGGAGGAAGACAAAGTGGATGGAGGTTTGGGCAGACGATCTTCGAGGCTCGGATAAACTTTAAGGAATGCAGCTAAACGGAATGCAGAGGCCTCTTCAAAGGTGAGATTTCCTTGCTTTTCGGCCTTGAGCTGATTGTAAGTTTCCACCAGTCCTTTGAGATTGGAATGCTCCAAACTAAGTTTGTGAGCTGACATTACAACCTCGGCCTGGAATCCGGAAGGCCCAAAAGTCTCTAAGACTTGCCTAATTTCTCTTTCGGTTTGGAATGAGGTGGTATAGCTCCAAGCCTCATCTTGGTTCATCGTCTCCAACATTTCTATTTTGCTTCTATTGCCATAGGTAAATAGTTTCTTCCCCTCTTCGAATTCATTAGCAACTTCCTCTAGACAATTGCGAACCGCGGTAAGTTGGTGGGAAGGCTCATTTGATTGCAGATGAGGAGATAAGAGAGGGTCGCATTTTGGGTACTTTTTGCATTTTAAACGGGGCAAATCCTCGGCAAAGGATGAGTTTTGAAAGGAAATAAATAGGAAGATAATAGAGAAATAGAGGAGGTTCCTTAGTGTTGCATTTAGGTGAGAGAACATCAAAAACCACTTATACTTGTGTTAGGAAACTTTGCTTTTAATTCCTCTTTCTCTGAGAAAGAAATTTTAGCCGACAAATTCAGCAAAGATAATCGTTGCAAACCCGTCAGGCTGTAGACGGGAGATAGATCAAGGATATCGGAATTATCGTCGAGTGTTAAGATTTTCAAATGGGAAAGTGACTCGATTCCATGCAACTTTTTAAGCTTATTTTGGCTGAGAACTAATGATTCGAGGCTTTTTAATTCCGGAAGATGATCCAAAGTTATTAATTGATTAGACGCCAAAAATAGATATTTTAAGGTCGAAAGGTCCGGCAACCCTTCGAGTGTTTCGAGTCCGTTGTTTCGAGCGAGTAGCCATTCAAGCTTACCGAAATGGGGCATGCCTTTGAAATTCGTTAATTTACAATTATCCAGGTCAAGGTTGGTGAGAAAGGTGAGGTTGGGTAGACCTTGGATGGTGGCAATAGGAAGCTCGTAGATAAAAAGTTTTTCTAGGTTCGGAAACTTTGAAAATTGAGATAGATCAGTGATCGGATTTATTCCAATTCTTAAAGTTTTTATTTTTGGCATGAGAGGAAATGTACGGAGATTTTTTATTCCATTTTGAGATAGATCAAGCTCCTTGAGCTTTGGAAATGAATTGAGGATTTTAGGAAACTTTTTTAGCAAGTTATTAGATAGGTTTAAAGCTCGAATCTCACTAAAAACTGCAAGCTTTGAGGGTAATTCTTTGAGATGGTTTTTACTTAAATTGAGATTTATTACAAAATTCTCTAGTTTCTTTTCTTGAATTGCTTTGATGAATTTTTTCAGTGCAGCCTTATCCAGATTTAAGTCGCTCAAATTAAGTAAATAGGCAGGAGAACTATCTGTCTCACTTTTTATTGGGAATAAGTGAGCACTAATATCGAGATTTCCCGCAGAAACATTCCTTGCTAGGAAACTAAAAAGGTAAATCAGAGCGATGGCGTTCATTCGTTTAGACATAATTTTCCGATTTGTTTTAAACTCTTATCGTGATGTCAGTCATGATGAAGTATTCATTTTACCTTGTTTTACTTTTGTTGATACGGTTTTTTTAAAATTCTTTAGTCAAGCAAACCGTGACTATCCTTTTGGCGATCCTCCTCATGCGATTGGAGAGCCGGATACCAACTATCTCAGGGTGATAGAAGAACAGTCGACTTCGGCCACGAAGGCGACCG
>JBDSKY010000218.1:0-6742 GCA_039916675.1 Bdellovibrionia bacterium | reverse complement strand
AGTGAAAGCTCGACGTGACTTCTCATTTGACCATGAACAGAATGCCGGGTGGGTCGATGAGAAAGTCGGGTTTCAATGTTCGACTCCCTTTGGAATAAATAAAGATGCCTCGGATAGAGAGGGATCGCCATTGGGAGAGAATGTTCAAGTTCTGAAAAATCCCATTCACAAACTAATTTAGCGCGATCTAAGAGAAAGTTCAGCATCTCTGTTCCGTCTTTAGTGCAAAGTGCTTCTTCTCGCGCCCATAGTAGTAGCCCGCCCGGTCTGAGTTTACTTAAAGCAACACAGGCCTGTAAACCACCTAAGCTAGTCCCCGCAGAGCGCAGTTTTTTGAAATAAGGTAAAGAGTCTACAAGCTCTCTAAATCTTAGACCAGTCGAGGTTCTGGCTTGTCCACGAATACTTTGTTCCTCTAAAACAAAAGCCGCATCACAGGCCTCCATTTCAGCAATTCTTGAGATGACAGAAGGTTTGGGAGAGGCCATCGCAAGGCCTAAAGCAAGCTGATCGCGATTATGAACTTCTAAACCTGTGCCAGTGGTCCAAAGAGGAGGAGATATAGGTCCCCACCAAACATGGAGAAGTTCGGCTACCATGAGTTGAAATGGGGACGATTCAAGTCCTATCCATGACAATGAAGTAGGGCCGGTTTTTATCCATCTTCCATCTCTCAGGGTTGGGGTAAATACAGTTTTATTCCGTTTGAGCCCATTTGGGGTAGTAATAGAGGACGAAAGGTTGAAACCGAATTGCGCCATCTGTCCCCAAAGTGTTTGAAAAAACCTCGGGTCATATCCCGCAGGATCTCTGATTTCAGCTTGAGCTCGGCGAACTGGTCCCATGAGAGCGATTAATGAGCTGGGGCCTTCGTTCCCTAATTGCCACGTATCCAAAGTATTCCAAATTTCATGTTGAAGCTGAACACCTGGGTTGTACCATGAGTATAGGTTAGGTCGAGTGATCTGCCATCCCTCCCGGTCCAGTGGCATAGAAGGTTTTAAGGCAGTACTCAGCGCCCAATTCAATCGTCCTAAATCTTTAAAACTCCATGGACGTAAACCACGATCGGCCCAACTTTTTAAAAGAAGTGCCTGGCCCAGAGCTATTACTGCAACCTCTTCAAAATAGGTTTTTAAAGCACCGTTTTGAACGGTGCTTCTTGGGCCTTCAACCCAGCGCCGTAAGCTTCCTACTTCAGTTCCACCGGGACCTGTTTGAGTTACCGTTAAACCGGCTAGACGGTTGAGATGGTGAGCTATGGAGTCCCTTCGGCTTGGGTTCAACGAGAGTAAGCGAGTAATATTCAGTTCTAAATCTTGAAGAATTCGGCTAATTATCGTTACAAGAGTAGGAATAACGGAGGAAATGTGGTTCACCTGAGGTGACAAATGGGGGGGCTCTTGGCTAAATTGCGCTGGTTCTGGGGCGTCCGAGTTTTCCAAACTTAAGGAGTTGTGAAGTTCTGCGGACTTTTCATGATCTTCCGCCTCGAACTCAAGCATGTCTGACATCAGTGAGCGAGTCTCAACCGTAATTGGGCAGTGAATCCGAGCGGGATCTATAAGGAAGTTTCTGATATCTTCTGACACTTTATGGGTCCAGTTTCTTTAGCAAACCTTGGAAAATCTAAGTAAAAAAGATGAATAGCAGGTTTCTCTTAATTTATCTTGGGTTTTAGCCGATTTACTATTAGGCAATTAGGACACTAGGAGATTAGGAAATGACTGCTTCAGATGCAGCTGAAACCAAAGATGGAAAGCTTCCGGATACACCAGACGGCATGCCGGGACAATCCGAAATAGATAGAATTATGAACGAAATCGGTGAGTTGCAAAATCAGATGGCATCTTTGTCCACTTCTGAGGGTAGTGCTCCAGACGAATCCCCAAGTCCGGCTAAAACTTCCGATGAGTCTGAAATCAGTGAACTTTTCAAACATATTGAAGGCGGAGAAGCTTCGCTGTTAGCAGAAACAATGGCGGACGTTTCCGCCAAAACAGAGGAAAATGCACCTTCAAACCTGGTAGCAGAGACTCAAAACATGGAATCAGAAATAGATAGCGCAGTGCATGAAGATCAAGAAGCTAATGGACCAAACGAATCAACTATATCGAAAGTGACTACTCAAATGAAAACTCCACAAAAAGAAAACCCGGCAGATAATTCTCTGTCTATGACCGTGAGCGGACAAATGTCACTGAAGTTGAATTTTGAAGTCGATGGCCAAGAAATTTTAGTTCACTTCGACTCCGACATGATTTTTATTCAGTTTTCGGAAGGAACCGAATTTAAGATTCCTCTTAAACGCGCTCAGCTCCCTAAAGCTGCTTAATTTATTATGATAAGACTAACAGGCGGCTTGTTTCGAGGTCGTGTTATCCATACTCCTGCCAATGCAGATACCCGTCCAACTCAAGCAAGATTGAGGCAGGCACTTTTTAATTCGCTTCAGGCACATACAGAATCGGCAAAAGTTTTGGATCTTTTTGCAGGCTCAGGGGCTTTAGGGTTTGAAGCTCTCTCTAGGGGCGCAAAAGAAGTAGTTTTCGTAGAAAAATCTAGAACTGCTTCTGCATTGATTCAAAAAAACGCGCAGCTTCTAAAAGTGACAGAACAAGTTCATATAATTACCGGGTCAGTGGAAACAGCATTGGAAAAACTTAAACATTTTGGTCCTTTTGATCTGGTCTTTGCCGATCCCCCTTATGAAGATGGGTGGGAGATTAAATTGCTCAATCAATGGCCGTGGGACGCTCTCTTAAGCGATGAAGGTTTTTTATGCTTGGAATGGGGCAGTCTGAAATCTCAGGTATCGGAACTACCGGCTGACGTGAACTCGTTGGAGAAAATTCGTGAAAAACAATACGGTGATAGTGTGCTCACAACCTATTCTAAACGTTAGAAAGAAAAATAATGACTCACATCGTTAGAAAAGCGATCTACCCGGGTTCTTTTGATCCCATCACAAATGGACATTTGGATATCTTGGACAGAAGCCTAAAATTGTTTTCAGAGGTAATCATCGTAGTAGCGGGTACTGGCTCTAAAAATCCTCTTTTTTCTCCGAACGAAAGAGTTGAATTGATCAAAGAGGTTACTGCTGATCGAGCGGGAGTAAAAGTAGATAGATGGAATGGCTTAATTATGGACTACGCGCGTCAACACCGGATTTCCGCTGTGATAAGGGGGCTCCGGGCCGCCAGCGATTTTGAGTATGAGTTCATGATGGCTAGTATGAATAAACAGCTCAATCCTGAAGTGGAGACTATCTTTATGATGACTTCGCAGGATTTATATTTTGTGAGTTCCACCATGATTAAAGAATTATTTCATTACGGCGGAGACATTTCTCCCTATGTTCCAAAAGCTGCTGCAGCGGGGCTTAGGAAAAAAATTCCCCTCAATTTAAAAAAGACCTAGGGATTTAGTTGTTAATAAATAGGTATTATTCATCCTATTGAAATTTTTTTGAAAACCCCGCATTATAGAAGGTATTAATACTTTAAATCGGTTTATAAAATTTTTGAAGACGCCTTTTGTTCTTGTTCTACTGGTTTTGTCCGCATGTGGATCACCGGGATATGATTCTACAAATACGATAGCCAATTCCATGCTTATTTTTGGCACGGTTGAGCAAGTGAATGTTTCCCTATCAAGTCAAGCTTGCAATGCCGCTTTGGCCCAGATTCTACCTCTTTACGATTCTGTTAACACTAATAATCAGATTCGTTTGGCCACCGCTGCTTCTTACGGATGTGCCGCGAAGGTAAATATATTCCAGGTTCTGTCGGATATGACCAAAGCTTCTAATTTGGGCGGCTCGGGTTTGTGGAAGTTCCTTGCCGGTGAATTTCCTTCAGTTGCATCTCCAGACGATAAAATGCCGACAGCTGCAGGTCTCGGTACTGACGCCGCTATGGCCGCTGTGGGCGATGGAACTCTCATAGTACCTACAGTTAAAATCAATGCCACTTCGCACAACCCTGGTTCTCTGATCCTTGGCGATCGCATTACTGATGCCAATTCCTATATTACTTTTCTCTCTATGTCTTTGATGGGATCCTTGTTGTATCGAGACGGCAGGCCAAATGCTACAACACTGGTTAAAACAGTTCCTCTTCCATGGCAGACGGCACCGACTGCAGTGGGCAACGGTTGTGCTTTCGCCGCCGCTCTTCTTAATTTTTTCGATGGCCTCGACGCCATTACGGGTGCATCACCGGCAACTATTCAGGCCTCTTATAAAGTCATTTCCAGTTTTTTAACCACTGGCGTTAATACGGCCTGCGGCTTGGGTTGTTCCTTAATCTGTGGGGGTGCTTCAACTTGTACTTCTTGTCCCACAACTTTGAGGGATCGGAACAGTTGTACTGGTTTAACGACGGATGCAAATTCTTGTGCGGCGGCAGGATTGGCTGCTTTCGTAAGCAGTAGTTGGATATGAAAAGTTTATTTCTATGGATCATTCTTTGGCTTGCGGTGGAACCCATTGCAAATGCTGATGAGTTTCATCCCCTTTTCCGAAGTGCTAGGGCCCAGGCGATGGGCAATGCTTTTACCGCAGTGGCAGATGATGAATCAGCAATTTTTTACAACCCTGCTGCCTTGGCGGGAAATCGGGATTTCGGATTTAAGATGGCGGCAGCAAATATTGATATTTCCAACGATTTAATTTCGACCTATTCCAATTTTGCCACTATTTTCGGGAGTTTTGATGTTTCGTCTTTGAATAACTTCGTTGGGAAAAATTATTATGCAAGGGCTGAGGCCTATACAAGCGTTACAGGTCCAAATTTTGGAATTGCCGCCATTTATGACGTACAAATGGGTATCCGCATTAAAAACACTTCGCTGCCTCAAGGAACATTGGGTGCACAAAGAACTTACGGAGCTCAGTTCGCGTTTGGAATCCCACTTGTCAGGACTAGAAAAAAATTATGGGATCTTCGTTTTGGCATGGCTGGTAAAGTTCTGTGGCGCGCCGGTGGATACTCAGGATTGACTCTTACCCAAATGTTGACTTTGGATGTTTCGCAACTTACCAGTAGACTTCAAAACTATGGAATCGGCTTTGGTCTGGATATGGGATTTCAGGGAATTTATAATGTTTCTCCCTTGGTCACCCTTTTTGCAGGACTTTCCTCGACAGACATAGGGGACACTTCATTTACTCTAGGAAACGATCCACAAAAATCTAATTTTACGGCTGGGCTTGGTTTAAAATATAAGGCAGGGGATGTGAAAGCTTTGCTTTCATATGATTATGCGCATCTTTTTGAAAATTGGGACTGGAAGAAGAAAAGTCATCTTGGTTTAGAGTTAGGTTTTTCTCTTTTCAAGTTAGAAGCAGGTCTGAATCAAACTTACATATCCTACGGTGCCGGTCTAAGTCTTGCCATCATTAATTTGATGTATGTTCATTATGTCGAAGAACAATCCGGAATTCTTGGCCTAGATCCGGAAGGTCGAACGATGGCTTACCTCGCCGTAAAATTCGACCTTTAGCCACGAAGTTTCTTGCGATTCCTTTTCTTTATGCAATAGAGTTAATTCTATCGAAGGGCATTCCCTTTCGATTTAAGGAGAAGCTATGTTGCGCAAAGCATTTATCATAGACACTAATGTTCTTCTATTTGATCCTCAGGCACTTTTCAAATTTGGAAATAACGACATAGTCATTCCGATCGTAGTGGTTGAAGAGATAGATCGATTCAAAAGAGAAATGAGTGAAAATGGACGCCATGCTCGGCTTTTCTCTCGTTTAATTGATGAGATGAGAAAAGACGGCGAACTCTCCCACGGAGTTAAGCTTCCAAACGGAGGTATCCTCACGGTAGAACTGGGTGGAAATCATCCTCTACCTGTAGAACTTCCAATGGACAAGGCCGATAATCGAATCCTCGCCCTCGCAATTAGTTTAAAAAAAGAGCATCCCAAACGCACCGTCGTCTTTGTAACAAAAGATGTAAATCTCAGAATTAAAGCTGATGCCTTAGGGATTTCTGCTGAAGATTATGAGCCATCTAGCGTAGAGCCTGAGCATCTTTATTCCGGTACTTTAACTCTCTCGATTGATTCTCATCGGGTAGATGAGTTCTATCAAAATAAGAGATTGTCCTACAAAGAAGGTAGCCAAACTTTTAAGCCAAATCAATATATCATATTAAAGGATTCGGTTAATCCGAATCATACCGCGATGGGTCGGTTCTCCAAAGAGCTCGATTGCATTGTCCCTTTGCTGAAACCGGTAGAAGGACTTTGGGGAATTTTCCCAAAAAACGCGGAGCAATCCTTTGCAATTGATGCCCTTCTGAATGACGATATTAAGTTGGTAAGCCTGGTGGGTAAAGCTGGAACAGGCAAAACGTTGTTAGCTATAGCTGCAGGTTTAGCTAAAACCGTCGATGAGGGCGTTTATCACCGACTTTTGGTTTCGAGGCCGGTTTTTCCTTTGGGTAAGGACATCGGGTTTTTACCCGGTGATATCGAAGAAAAGTTGAATCCATGGATGCAGCCCATTTATGACAATATTGACTTTTTGTTTGGAACCACTAGTGCGAAGGGGCGCCGAGGAGCAGGCAAGGGTTGTCAGGAACTCATGAATCAAGGTTTGTTGCAGATTGAGCCGCTCACTTATATTCGCGGTCGATCGATTCCTCAACAGTATCTCATCGTTGATGAATCGCAGAATCTTACTCCTCACGAAATCAAGACTATTGTTACAAGAGCTGGGGACGAT
>JBDSKY010000217.1:0-13379 GCA_039916675.1 Bdellovibrionia bacterium | reverse complement strand
ACAAAAATCCACTCTCGTTCAACGGGCCACTCCGTCCCCATGAGTGCTTCCACGACATTTTTAAGCTGGGGCTCTTCATTGTAGACGGGAATAATCACCGATAATTTTGCCATGCTTTCCTCACTCTCAATTAGACTGTTCTTCAATTGACTTCAATAAAAGTGTCCCTTAATGTCGCAACATGATTATCACAAAAGCTCCTTTGAGAATCGCAATAGGTGGTGGGGGGACTGATTTACCCTCCTATTATGAGAATTATGGATCTATGTTTATCAGTGCGGCGATTGATAAATACGTTTATATTTCTCTTCACAGCGTTTTTCCTAAGGATATTATTATCAAATATTCGGAGCTGGAACGCGTCAAAACTCCTCAAGAAGTAAAACATCCCATTGTGCGTGAAGCTTTGCTTAAGTGTGGAATCAACTCTGGGATTGAAATTTGTAGCTTCGCTGATATCCCTGCTGGGACTGGGCTTGGATCGTCAGGGACCTTCACGGTCTCACTTTTGAAAGCTCTGTATACCTTTACACATCAGTTTCACACTGACTTATCATTGGCCGAAGATGCATGTGATATTGAATTGAATCGTCTGAAATCCCCGGCTGGGAAACAAGATCAATACATCGCGTCAGTAGGGGGGTTAACCCGCTTTGAAATCGACAAGCAGGGCCTAGTGACTGCAAGTCCTTTGAAAATGCCCGCTTCAGCTAAAGTGGATCTGTCAGAACATCTTCTGCTCTTTTTTACAGGCTATTCGAGAAGTGCAAATGCTTTATTAAAAGATCAAGACGATAAGACCAAAGCGGAACTTAAAGATAAAAATGCAACTCCCTCTAGCTCTGTCATTGAGAATCTTCACTTTGTAAGAGAACTGAGCTTTCAAATCGCCGCTTGTCTAGAAAAGGGTGATTTAGAAGAGTTTGCTCGCTTGATGAACATCCATTGGGAACATAAGAAAAAACGTTCTGAAAATATGTCCAACAGCGATATCAATGCCTGGTATGAGTTAGGGATGAAGAACGGTGCTTTAGGAGGAAAACTCTTAGGAGCAGGCGGCGGAGGATTTTTAATGTTCTTGGCCGATGACAAACGAAGGCTCAGGAAAGCAATGCGTGAAGCAGGCCTTCAGGACGTTCCTTTTCGGTTTGATGACATGGGTGCTCAGGTTGTCTTTCGTGACTGATTGGTAAAAAAATTAATGAAAACTTCGAATCCAAAAAAAATTGCGGTCCTTGGTAATTGGCATTTAGCTCATGTGACGGCCGCTTGTATGGCCAAGCTTGGCCATGAAGTGCACCTAGTTCCTTCACCTCAATCGCCCTTGCCTCAAGGCGTGCAGCAGAAGTTTTCTAAACCTCAGCTCTTTGAACCCATGTTGGACGATCTGTGGAATGAACAGCTGGGTAAAAATCTTTTTATCTCAGATCTTAAAAGCTTAGCTAATTCCGAGTTTTTTTTCTTAAGCCTCGACACACCTGTAGATGAATTGGACCACGTCCAAATGGACGACATGGCCCAATTTGTGGATGCGTTGAAGTTACTTCCTTCTGCTACAGCTCAGGGTAGAGTTGTGATTATTCAATCACAAGTGCCAGTGGGGACTGCAGATCGATTGAAAGCTGAGCTTTCTGGTCAATTTGAAATTACCAACATGCCTGAGAATCTTAGGCTCGGTAAGGCTATTGGCCTCTTTTTGGAACCCGAGTTTATGTATTTGGGCGGAGCATCTGCTGCTGTTGCGAAAGTGAGAAGCTTATTTACTCAATGGACTTGTCCCGTCCGTGAGCTGAGTTTAAAAGAGTCCGAAATGGTGAAGCACTCCACCAATTTTTACCTAGCGACCTGTGTTTCCTTTTCAAGCTTTATTTCAGATGTTTGTGAATCCATTGGAGTCGATGCGAGCAACGTAATTAATGTTTTGAAACTCGACACTCGAGTTAACCCTAAAGCTCCACTTAATCCTGGCTTTGGTTTTGCGGGTGGAACTTTGGGTCGAGATGTCCAGATTCTTCGAGGTGTTGCCCGTCAAAGCGAAGAGTTTGCGGCTTTCGGAGATGCGATATACGAAATTAACACCCATAGAATCCAAAGGCTCATCAAAAGCGTTGAAGCCCAAGTTCCACGAGGAGGCCGAATTGGCCTTTTAGGGTTAACCTATAAAGTGGGTACCGATACCTTGCGCCGGTCTCACGCCTTAGCAATAGCAAAAAGTTTGATACAAGCGGATTTAGGGTATTCGCTTGTTGGCTTTGATCCCAAGGTGAAAAAGGAACTCCACGCTGAGTTATCCTCTGAGTACGGAATTAAAATGATGGATAGCCTGGAGCATCTCGACCAGGCGGTAGACGCTGCGATTCTCTGTACTCCTTGGCCCGAAATTTTACAGTATGACTGGGTTCGGTTTGCCAAAAATGGTACTGAGAATTCTACAACGAGGCGGAAATACTTTTTCGATTTAACCGCTCAATGCGCTCCGGTTTTTAAAGCAGATTCTGAGGCTTTAAATCAATATTATTGCCCAGGTCTTTTTCCCGCCCGTATGCGTGAGATTGAAGACCAAGCAAGTAAACTTTCTTAGTAAGTGTAGATAGGAGTGCTTTATGGCCAATCAAGACAAGTTTGCTTTAATCACAGGTGGCGCTAAAGGGATTGGTAAGACCATCTCTTCAAAGTTAGCATCAAAAGGATGGAACCTTATTCTTTGGGGACGTGATGTTTCCGCATTGAACTCGGAGGCAGAGACTTTAAAGAAAACCTATGATGTACAGGTCGTCACTCGGAGTCTTGATTTATCAGACGTCTCACTCATCCCAGGTGCTTTTGAAGAACTTTTGCAGCATTCCCCAATGCCTGATGCTTTGATCTGCAATGCTGGAAATTACGGCGTCCTTGGTTCCTTAAAGGACGTGAAGATTGAGGATTGGAAAAAATCCTTCGATCTTAATTTCTTTTCAGTAGCCGGCTTAATCCAGCAATACCTCCTTTTGTGTGAAGAGAATCCAGACCGAAAACGTAGAAGCATTGTCCTTCTAAGTGGCTCAGGTCTAGGTGGATCTAAAGTTTGGCCAGGGATTTCATCTTATGGTTGCGCTAAGGCTGCAATTTACCGATTGATGGAGTTCGTTCATGAGGAAGCACATATTTCGCTCAATCTGGATGTGAACTGCATTGCACCAGGGGCAGTTAAAACCGGCATTACTGAGCAGGCCTTAGGTGCGGGTAAGGATTTAATTGGTTCACTTTTTGAAGCTTCCATGAAGGTAGTTAACGAAGGTGGAGATAGCCCAGAGCTTGCTGCTAACGTGGTTTCCCAGTTGTTGAGTGAGGCTTGTGCTGGGATATCAGGTAGACTCATAAGCGCGAAATGGGATCATCAGGCCTTATCAAACCCGGAAGAAATTTATAAAGATGCCGACTTATTTCGGCTTCGAAGAATTGATCAATCATTATTTATAAAGGGCAGCAACGCATGAAGTTTTTTGTAACAGGTGGAGCAGGATTTATCGGAAGTCATTTTTGTGACACAGCTTTGGCCCAAGAGCATGATGTGGTGGCATTTGACGATCTCTCGACGGGGCATGAGGAGTTTTTAGAAGGCGCTTTTAAGAATTCAAAATTTAAGCTGGTTCGTGGAGATATTCGAGATTTAGAATTTCTGTCTAAAGCAGTTGAGACGGCCAAACCGGATTGGATTATTCATTTTGCAGCTAACGCAGACGTAAGACGTGGCACGGAGCGGCCAAGGCGTGATTTGGATTATAACACGATTGGTACCTGGAACGTGCTCGAAGCAGCGCGTACCGCAGGATCTCGAAAAGTACTCTTCAGCTCGACTGGTTCAGTCTATGGTGAGCCCGAAGTATTTCCAACTCCCGAGAAAGCACCTTTCCCAGAGCAGACGTCCTTTTATGGCGCTTCTAAATTGGCAGGTGAAGCCTTAATTTCTGCTTATGCTCACGGCTTTGGTTTTCTAGGAGTAGTGTTTCGTTTTGTTTCAATTTTAGGTCCTCGTTACTCCCATGGACATGTGTACGATTTTATTAAGCAGCTTCAAGACAACCCTAAGACTCTTAAAGTTTTAGGAAACGGCCTTCAGACTAAATCCTATTTGCACATTGAAGATTTGATGGCTGGACTCTGGACAGTTATTAAAGCTTCCAAGCCAGATGAGAATGGATTTAAAGTTTACAATATTGGTCACGACAGCGCCATTGATGTGAAAACAAGCATTTCTTACATTGTAGGGCAGCTAGGGCTTGAACCTAGCTTAGAATTTAGCGGTGGTACCCGAGGTTGGATTGGAGACAGCCCAAGGATTCAGCTCGATACCACTAAGCTCAAGGCACTTGGCTGGAAGACTCAAAATGATTTGAAAAAAAGCGTACAAGATACAGCCGATTACTTAATTAGTAATAAATGGTTGTTAGAGGAGCAACAACAGTGAAAATAGGCATCATAGGTTGCGGAGTCATAGGTGGGCGGAGAGCGGCAGCTTTGCCAGAAGGCTGCTCACTTGTTGGTTGTTTCGATACCGACCAGGCCAAAGCGAAGGAGTTTGCTTCAAAATATGGTGGCGTTACCTATTCTGATCTGAATTCTTTTGTAACGCAATCAGGCGCTCAAGCTGTTATGATCAGCACGGTAAATTCGGCGCTGGTAGAGTCTGCCCAAGCTTGCTTGGATCAGGGCATATCCATATTGGTAGAGAAGCCTGCCGCACGCTCATTCCAAGAGCTGAGCTCATTGAAACGCACGGGCAACACCACGATAAAAATTGGTTTTAATCATCGGTTTCATCCGGCATTTGAGGATTTAAATAAGGAAATTGCTCAATTCCCAGGAGATCCCGTGATGTATGTCCGGGCGAGGTATGGCAACGGAGCCAGAGTGGGATTTAATCAAGAGTGGCGAGCACGGACATCGATTTCTGGCGGTGGTGAGCTTCTGGATCAAGGTGCTCACGTTCTGGATTTAGCCTCAGTGATTTTGACTGACTTACATGTAACTGCTGGAGTCACACGTACTCAGTTTTGGGATATGCCTGTTGATGATAATGCTTGGGCAATTCTGAGCACTCCTCGGGGGCAAACCTTTTCCATGCACGTTTCTTCTTCAGAGTGGAAAAACGAATTTCTTTTTGAAGTCTACACTCGCAAGCGAAAATACGTTTGGTCAGGCCTAGGTCGGTCTTATGGGCCGGAGACTTTGACAATTTATAAGATGAAACCCGAGATGGGGCCTCCTGATGTAGAAAGAAGAGAGTATCCTGGAGAAGATCTTTCTTGGCTTAAAGAAAATACAAATTTCATTCAAGCCATTTCAGGAAAGCAGCAAGTCGAGGGGGGGCTAGAAAACGCTCTTCAATGCTTAAAGCTCGTTGAAGATATCTATGCTTGTTCTAAAAAATTACAGGGTAGTGTTCATCATCCAGAGTGGTGGGGGACTAGTGAAGCTCGACTTTAAGCATGGGTAGAGATTGATGAGTAAATCTTTAGACTTTGGGGTCTATCCGAAAAAATCACCCCCGCTATCCCTTGCAAATCAGAGAACCCAACCAGCCTAGCCTGGCACTTGGAACAAAGAATACATTCATACTAACCGCGTTTGCTCCTGAGGGTTTAAGCTGATTCTTTTTTTGATCATACTGATAAGGCTTGTACTCATATGAATCGAGGTATTCAATAATGGAATTCAGATATGGACCATTTTCAATAATCAAAATTGGGTGAGAATCCTGAAGGGTACTCACCATTCCTTTTAATACTTTAAGCTCGGCCAGCTGGACATCAAGCTTAACAAAATCGGGCCTGAACCCAAAATCATCGAGCTTATTAAGAGTAATTTTTGATTCTTGAATAGAAAACGTAGAGTGTCCGGTTAAATCAAAAATCCGTCTTTGAGTTGTTTGATCCTCTAATAAACCTACTCGCGATAGCGTTGCCTCTTGGGATAAAGGTACCCCTTGAACTACTGGGAAAAACAATTGAAGGGCTTCGGTCCTATCCCCGAGGCCGACTAGATAATATTTGAATTTATTGAAACCAAAGAGCACTTTTATTCTTTGAAGATCTAGACGATGGAGGGAATTTGGCTCAAAAGAAAAACTCCAGAAGAGTATAGACACTGGGAATCGGTCCGAGTTTCTGATGGACTTCCATTCTTGGGAAAGTCTTCAAAAACATATTCACTCGGTCCAACAAAACAAGCACGCCACTGTGATGGAGATGCGGCTCTTCCATGCCGCACAACAACGAGTCATTGAGTTTGTTAATACAAAAGTGGATATTTACGGCTTCTTTAAAGATGCCAAGATTTCTGATCATTACAAAAGAATAGTGAGCAAAGACATTAGGGGTTTTGATGAAAATCTCGGACAGACTCTAATTGAAGAACTCAGTAAATGGACGACTGACATCAATCCTAACCAAGGAAAGCTGCTAAGCCAGTTAGACGGCTACCAACGCGCTATAGCAAAATTAAGGAAGGCCACTCCGACGACGCCGCAGCAAACGCAGGCAAAGGCGTTGGAGGATTTGACTCTGCGAGAGGGATTGGAAACACTCAATCAGGCAGCCAGAGAAGCAGTTCATGCCGGCGAGTCGGCAGAGCTGGAAGAGGACTTGGCTGAATCAAGTAGCAGTTTATCTATTGCTTCGGGTCTTCTGGAACTCGTTGTAGGGTTCACTCCTCTGTCCATTGGACCTGATGCTTATGGAGCCCTCTCTGGTCTGAACTTTTACAGTAGTGAAGAGCTGGGACCATGGGAGAGATCCTTTGCGGTGGTAGGAGTAGTGGCTGGGTTTGCTACTCTGGGTACTTCAAATGTTGCCAAGGCTACGATTAAGATGTTGGGGAAGGTTGCGGCTAATGGGTTGAGTAAGGGCCTCGCTTTTGTTCGGCCTGGGATAAAACAGGCTACCATGGCGGCTGAAAGGATTTTGGATTCTGCGGCGTCAAAATTTGGATCGAGCGCAGGTGTTTCAAACTTTTTAAAAATTGTTGGAAACGAACTCGGTTCAATTGGGCCAGACATTTCCGGTGCAATTAAGAAAATTAAAGATACTTCGATTTGGACTGAAGGAAAATTTAGGGATTCCGTCAAAAATGCGTTTGATCATTGGAAACGACACAAAACAGATTTTCCACATTTGAACAATGCCATTGAATATGTTGAAGAAGCTCGCGCCTTTGCAAAAATACCTCCGTCTGGAGTATTGACTAAAGTCAGGAAGAATGGCGACGTACTTCTGTATCATCCGGAATCAAATATTTTTGTAATAAAGGATATTAGTGGAACGCCTAGAACAATGTACAAACCTGAACAAGGGTTAAAATACTTTGAAAGACAGTGAGTAGACATTTATGAAAAATGAAAATGGTTATCCTTGCCCATGTTGCGGTTATCTAACAAGATCAGAGGATTTGGCTGGTACTTATGAAATTTGCCCAATATGTTTTTGGGAGGATGATAATGTCCAGTTTGAAGACCCTACTTTCAAAGGGGGAGCAAATGAAATGTCCCTCATCGAAGCCAGAGAAAACTTTCTTAAATTTGGAGCTATTTCTCAGGAATTTAAGAAGTGTGTTCGATCTCCTCTTCCACAGGAAATGCCTGGACCTAATTCAAAGCGGGGCAGTCAATGAACCCTAAAAATCAGATGATAATTAAATCGTTTTCAGGATCAGAATTGTTTCGAATAGGTCCTCGACAGGGGGATTATCTTGAGATGGAACTGGAAGTGCGCTCTTTGCGAGCTAGTACAAGAATATATTTATATGATGACAATGGCAGTTTTCTCAGATTTTTTGAGGATTTATCCAAAAGTTGGAAGGGTTGGGAAGGTCCTAAATCTTGGAAATCATTGGAAGAGGATCTAAAAATCTCTTGCACTGTGGATAAGCTTGGACATGTTTCATTTGTACTGGAAATGACAAACGGCATCGGCGATCCGCAATGGACTGTTAAGACCACTTTGAAAGTAGATTCCGGCAGCTTGGAAAATATCTTTGATCAAGCAAGGACACTATTCGCCTGACTAGATATTGTAAGGACAACCATTCCGACATCACTAGCTTTAAAGCTTCCATACGGTCCACAGTGAACTGAATGGACCTATGCTCGAGAATGGCTTTGAGGGCATGCATTTCGCCACCCTTTAAGAGAAAATTATAGGAAAATCTCTGCTGAAGGTCATGACAGCGCAAAATTAACCCCACGGAGCACATCCATTGCCTAACTTTCGTCAGGATGAAAGGGTATATGGGGAATATCGAGTGTCGGGATTCCCGACTTTAGACTCGTAAATCGCAGAGCAGCAGCCAGCAAAAGTATGAAGAAAAGAGGAACTCGGAATTTTATATTAATTATTATCTCAGAACCTAAATCACTTAAAGCAGATATCGTCACTACATTTTTTTCCAATAACCGCTTTCAAAAGGAAGCCATTGCAGATAACGTGACGGACAAGGGGCTTGGGAACGCTCTTCAATTTTTAAAGCTTGTTGAAGAAATCTATGCATGCTCTAAGAAATTACAGGGCAATGCCCATCATTCATAGCAGTTCGGCACTAGCGAAGTTCGATTATCAATACGGAGAGTGATTGATGAGTAAATCTTTAGATTTTGGAGTTTATCCGAAAAAACCACCCCCTCTATCGCCAGAACAAGTGGTTGCCCGAGAGCAATTCATGATGCTTTGGCAGCGTGAAATTCCTAAGTATGGGGTGTTGGACCGCTTCAATCAGGGGTTTACAGCGAGTTTGCCGATTTCCCCTGGGTGTAAAACTTTAGAGATTGGCGCTGGCCTAGGAGAGCATCTTCGCTACGAAAACCTTGAGATCCAAGATTACTATTGCTTGGAATATAGAGAAGAGTTTTGTAAGGAAATTAGGAAAATTTATCCGGCAGAAAAAGTTTATTGTGGAGATATTGAAAAGAAGCAACCTTGGCCAGATGCAAGCTTCGATCGACTCATTGCAATTCATATCTTAGAACATTTGAGAAACTTGCCTGCAGCGCTGGTCGAGATCAAACGTTTACTCAAGCCAGACGGCGTTCTTGATATAGTGATCCCTTGCGAAGGCACACTGGCCTATAGTGTAGCGAGAAAGATATCTGCTGAGAGATTATTTCGAAATCACTTTAAAATGGACTACACTCCTATTGTCCGAAATGAGCATGTTAGCCAATACCACGAACTTCGGATGTGGATTTTGAAGTTTTTTAGAGTGGAAAAGAGTGTAATGTTTCCATTTAGAATTCCAGTGGCCGCGATTAATTTAGTGGAAGGCTTGAGGTTAAGGCCAAAACTTGACTGCTAATTAGGGTAGGTCAGCTCTTCCATTTGTTTTGGTTTTTCCGTTACCGCATATTTACAAAGGCCTGCTTCAATTAGATCATCTTCGATGAGCTGGCAGAGCGCATGATAAAGTGCAGAGTGGCCTTCTTGAATGAGCTGAGTTTCTTCAGAAGGCACTGTAATAAGATAGTCCGCCAGGTCCTTGGTCTTACCACCTGTAGGACCTGTCATAATGATACTGGTAATGCCCATTTCCCGGCACTTCACCAAAGCTTTTAAGATATTTTTTGAATTTCCTGAAGTTGTAATCCCTAGAAATATATCTTGAGGGCGCATTAGGGCTTCAACTTGCCGGCTGAATAAGATTTCGTAGCCATAATCGTTGCCAACTGCGGTTAGAATGGAGCTGTCCACGGTCATTGCAAAGGCTCTGATAGGAGACCTGTCTCGAGATAGTCTGCTGACTAGTTCTGCGACCAAGTGTTGGGCATCAGCTGCTGATCCACCATTACCTGCTACGAAGAGTGAGCCATCATTGAGATAGCTTTTCTTAATGACTTCCGAGGCAGTAATCACCTGATCCCAAACGGTTGGGGACATGGTCATCTTCTGCATGGCCACGAGGGATCTGCTGAGGTCTCTTTTAAGAGTGATTAGCTTTCTTGATTTTGCATCCATTGAAGTAAAGTCTAAATCACCTAATCTGCATTGTCGATTCAATTTAGAACAGGTTCCGGCGCATACCTGGCATCAAGCTCCTGAGAAACGGAAGAAAACCCGACTTGGTTTGCAACGATAAACTTAGGTCGCTGTTTTACTTCGTCGTAGATTCTGCTTATATATTCACCGAGTATCCCTACACTGATGAGCTGAACGCCACCCATAAACAGGATAAGAATTACAATAGTCGGATTTCCCATCGGAAACGGGAAATTCAGGAGTTTCATGATTGCGTAGACCACTCCTAAAAAGAAAGATACCCCAGCAGTGATAAAGCCGAAAGTAGAGCTCAGAGTTAAAAGGTAACTCGAAAAACACACAACCCCATTTAGCCCAATTCGCAGGGAACCAAAAAAGCGATTGTAATTGCCTTGACCAGCAAACCGCGCTGGCCTTTGAAATAGGATAGCAGTTTGCTTAAAGCCAACCAGAGCAACTAACCCGCGGAGAAATCCATGAGATTCTTTAAGCTTCAAGACTTCATTTACTACCCGCCGACTCATTAAGCGGAAGTCTCCCGTATTAGGAGGTATGGTGACGTTTGCGATCTTGTTAATTAATTTGTAGCCGAGGTAAGAAACCACCCTTTTAACTAAGGTTTCTCCGTCCCGATTGGTTCTTTGGGCATAGACGACATCAAACCCTTCCTGCCATTTTTTTACCATTTCGATAATGAGTTCAGGGGGGTCTTGGAGATCTACATCGATTGCAATAACTGCCTTGCCGCTGGAGAACTGCAAACCAGCAATGGTAGCCATGGGCTGGCCAAATCTACGGGAGAACTCGAGTAATTTAATGCGGGAGTCTTTTGCGTGATGAGCTCGAATTACCTGTGCCGTTCGATCTGGAGATGGATCTAAGCTGAAGATGATTTCGAAGTTATGGGTAATAGTTTCGAGAATTGGTACGATGCGTCGTAAAAATTCTGGTACGTTATCTTCTTCCCGGTAAACGGGCACGACAATGGAAATTTCCATAACTTAATATATATGACAATTTCAGCAAAAGGCCCGAAGAAATATCAGAGCACTCGGTCCAAATGGTGTTGAACCAATTCGGTGGGATAGGAAGACTGAATCTTGAGGATATTTGCCCATTCAGATATTCGGGGAGACTTGGCGCGATTTAATTTTAATACTTCTGTCTTTAAGAATGGAAACCTATCTTGTTCAATCAACTTATCCCAAGAAAATAGAGTTGAATTCATTCCTAGTGGATGACTTTCATCGCACTCAACATAGGCTCCGGTTTTCCAATTTTTTGCTTTAGCTAACTCAGTTAATCCCAATTCGTATTCTTGAATAATTCGAGACTTACTTCGATAAAATAGGAACTCATTCCAAAATTGGTTAAGGGCTTCGCTTCGAAGCGCAGTCTTTTCAAAAACGAGAAAAAATGACTGTAGATGGTAACTAATTTCTTGATTACTACTCATGCCCCACATCTCTAATTCTCGTGATTCCATTGTTGAGAAAATTTCAGAAATAGGGAAAAACGGGCCATAAACGCTGTCATTTGCAAGGATGAGCTGGTCATAATTATTTATGAGCCCAAACATTGAATTCGCTCTCATCCATCCGATTTTCCAGGAGCCGAAGTCCAAGGAGATGTTTTTTCTATGAATTAAATGGATGCAAAAAGGTAGTACTTTTTCGATTTCGCTTTCTACCAAATTTTCTGATGTAGAAATAAAAATTATATCTGCTCCTAATTTATGGAGGCTTTGTACGTAGAAAGTCACATAGTCGTCGATTTTTCCGTCTGGATCGTAATGGGAAAATAGACAGAGTCTTCTTTTAGATTGGGCCCCCTTCGGAGAAGATAAATTTATGTTAAAATTGGACAGGCCAATCCATTCTTTCAAAATCAATTGTTCGGGGTGCACTGTAGCGGCCAACAATCGATCAATGATCTTTTTCACAATCCAGTTCTTCTAAAATCGTTAAAAGAAGGCAGCTTTTGATCACGTTCCGAAATAATCGGGTTCGGGACAGGCCATTTGATTGCGAAGTCCGAGTCGTCCCACTTGATTCCTGCTTCTGTTTTGGGGTTATAGAGAGCATTCACTTTATATAATACATCGGCAGGTTCATCACCAAGCACACAAAACCCATGTGCAAATCCAGCAGGAATCCATAGCAGGAGCCCATTCTCATCCGAGAGTTCAAGTCCAAAACTTTTCCCAAAGGTTTTAGACTCGTGTCTAATGTCTACAGCCACATCCCAGATTTTCCCCTTAAGTACTCCTACTAGCTTTCCTTGAGCCGGTTCTGGTTGATAGTGAAGACCTCTTAAAACCCGAGGTATTGAGCGTGAATGGTTATCTTGGACAAATTCAAAGGGGAGGCCAGCGTTGCGAAATTTATCTAGATTAAATCGCTCCATGAAAAATCCTCGGCTGTCCTTCCAAATATCTAGTTGGACAACTTTCAGACCTTCTATTTCCATTGATTCGACTTTCACTGGAGCTCCTTTGAAGCGGACGGCGATTCTCTGAGTAAGTCTCTCGGCAATCCTTTTGCTATGCTGCAGTTTAGGCTTGCGCGCCAGTCCGGTAATCTCACATTCAGGTTATTGTAGGCCTTGCTTGTATCTAATCGAGAATTGTGAGGACGGATAGCAGGTGTCGGGAATTCTGCGCTTGAAATGGGGACTATTTTTTTTAATTTAAAATAAATTCTCTGGTGAGTTGCTTCTTCAATAATAGCTTTCGCAAATTCGTACCAAGTTGTTTCGCCTTGATTACAAAGATGGTAAAAACCACTGGTAAAACTTTCGGCTGCCAAAGTTTTATGAAGCACCTCCCATGCTCCTCTAGCTAGGTCAGAAGCTAACGTAGGGACGCCGAATTGATCATCCACGATGCGTAGGATTTCTCGTTCCTGCGCCAATTTTAGAATTGTTCTTAAAAAGTTTTTTCCTTGGGTATCATAGACCCATGAGGTGCGAAAAATAAGGTGTCTACCGCCCGCTTCTACAATGTTCTTTTCTCCTTCAGCTTTTGTCCTTCCATAGACATTTAAGGGGCTGATTGGCGAAGTCTCCTTCCAGGGAGAGCTTCCTTTGCCTGAAAACACGTAATCGGTTGAGAAATGCACCAGAGGTACATCTTTTTTACTACACCATTGGGCAATTCTACCGGGGGTCTCCGCATTTACCAGACGGGCTAGTTCAGGCTCATGTTCTGCGCGATCTACCGCGGTATAGGCTGCAGCATTCAATATGAGGGATGGTTGGATTGAATCTAAATACCTGATTGTAGCATCAGGATCGCTAAGATTAGCCTCGTGTCTTGAGGCAAAAACACCACTTTTAGAGCCCAAAAGCTCCTGGAAAGCGCGCCCAAGTTGTCCCTGA
>JBDSKY010000216.1:0-5729 GCA_039916675.1 Bdellovibrionia bacterium | reverse complement strand
CGATGGAGTCAGAACCGCCAGAAACGGCGATAAGGATATGCGAACCTAGAGGTAGCTTTAAATTCTGGGATTTTAGGAAGGAAATCACTTCTCGGATTAAGTTCCCGCCGACGGGTCCGGGTTTGGGATACCGGGCAGTTTTCGCTTGAGACAGGCTCATATTTGATCTGGGTAGCCCAAAATAGGGTTGCTGCGCCACGAAAAAAGGGGGTTTGCTTTAAAAACGGGGCAAAACCTCCCGGATTTGGGGATAGCGCTTGACCGAACCGGTCTTTTTGTACTATTTACAGGACTCTTCAAAGTGGCTGGGTACCTCAGTTGGTTAGAGGGCTGCATTCATAACGCAGACGTCGCCGGTTCGATCCCGGCTCCAGCCACCATTTTTTGCATTAATTTCACTCTTTTTTAAGAATATTTCGGCTCTTCCCCATAACGAGGGACAGAAGCAATTTTTCGTTATTTAATTTCTAATTGCGAATACTTCTTTGGGAAAGCAAGCGGCTCCCAATCCGATCCAACCATAGGTCAGTCAGTAACTTACATTAAATCAAAAATCTTAATAAGTGCTTCTTTAACAAGATCCTGTTCTTGTGGACGAATGATGCCTTGGCGCCCTTTAGTGTTATCAAGTTAACTAGGAACTAATTGAAGCTGCATATTCCTTTGCGCTAACCAAAAGGGCATCTGGGTCTATCCCATTTAGCTCTACCAGGTGTCCGAATTTGCTCCTACCAATGACTTTGTAGAATCCAGCCGAAACCTCATCAATTATAAAAACCCAATTCGGCAATTCAGGGTAGACTAGTTGTGTTGCCATTTAATTAAATACCTCACGAAGAAATCCATTACTAATTAACTCATGTAAATTTAAATCTGTCTTATATTGAATTCCGAAACCGAATTGCCCACACGCTGGAGCAATTCTGCCAGTTTCTGCTTCTATTGGTTTTAAAACTTCAAACTTCCGCAATGGTTGATTTGATATTTGCGGAGGAATTGATCTTGCCTCTAATGGTGTTCCTATTGGCGAGAAATATCTAGAAAACATAGTTCCTCCGTATCTATCCATCAATTGCCCTGGTTGAAGAGTTATTCGTTCTGTTTTTCCAATAAACCCAGACCCAGATGGCAAATAAGGCGTAACTTCAAACGATGTCCCTGCTGCCTTTTCTAAGACCGAAATTTCTTCAGATGCAAGACCAGAGACCTTAATGCGAGGCACGAGCGTGCTAGTAAGCTCTTCGGCTACTTCACTTGAAATCACTTCTCCTGCAATATCCTCCAAAACAAACTTCCCCACGGTATTTGTTTCTAGACTCCCAACCGTAAAGATCAGGAGAGTAGACAAACCCCCTATCACTTCGCCTTTTTCATGAGCTGAACCTGAAGCCATAGTCTCTGCCATCGATACCAGGCTGTACTTGAAGGTATCAAGAACTTGATAAGAAGTAAGTGAGTACATCAAATTATCTGACAGATGGAGAAGAGTACTTGGATTTCTAAACACTACTTCAGCGGCCTGAGTAGCAGTCAGAGCCGTCTCATAGAATCCATTTGCAAATCCAGAGCACAGACCGGCAAGAAATGAATCAATAGTGGTTACAGTATCGAGAGCAAAATTGACCATGAGCTTTGCAGCGTGAACGGATAGTCCTTGCTCAAGGCCATTCTCTACGTCGCTTGCGAGTGACTCAGACTTTGATAACTGCGCTTTGAAATACTCAGAAGCCTCTTTTTCGATTTGTGCGGTGACCTGCGGAAGCTCTAATTTCTCTCTGACTTGCTGGGTCAAGGTTGCTATCTTGGACTGGGTATCTCTTACCTGGACTTTTGCGTCAGCCAGGTCTTGTTTGATCTTATTTAGAGCTTTCCACCCGTCGTCTCTAGCCTTACGAAATGCGATGACCTCTTTGTTACTGCAGTCAATCTCTTCTCTCTGCTTTGTATGCCAAACTTCCCACTTCTCTTTTTTGATTCGCTCGTCTTCTGCTTTTTGGGCAAGACCTTCTGGAGTGTCCGATTTAGATATAGCACCGGACTTGTCCCCACCCGCTAGATCACCATGACCGAAATCCCCGTGACCTGATCCCCCTTGGCTACTTTCGCCAGCTCCACCAACGCCGCCTTGCGGCTCGCACCAGGACTCATGATAGCGTTCTCCCGTAGCTGGATCTTTAGGGCATCCTACCCCAATATCAGAACGATCACCTGCCCACGAAACAATAGCACTCAAGAAAGAGAAGAGAATTACCCACATTTTATTATTCACGTATGGTTGTATAATATAAGGGCTAGGCACTGAGCAAGAAAAATGGATGATAAATTAATTCAGTTTACATCTCAGGTTTTTTCAATTCCAAGAATTTTCTACGATATATAACTAGTATGTATCTTTTATTCATACCGTCGATTTAGCAAGTCCAGCCCTAGACCTACCTAGTAGGCTATTCCCCCTCTTATTTACCAACCTCATCTATCAAACACCCCGCCTCATTCAGACCAATCCAAAACACTGCCAGCTCTCTATTGACTTAATCCCAACTATGACGTATTTTCCCTGGTCGGTCCTGGTATTACTTCGTAGTGATTACATGCCTGTAGACTCTAAAAAATTTGAATCTAAATCAGAAGCCCCTTCAAATATCTTTTTGCACAAGCTTACTATTTCAAACCCTTCATTGATCTGATGAGCTACCTGGTGAGCAGCTGCCCGGTCCTGAAAATTCATATTTCGATACAAAAACCCCGAGGAACTGATCGCCCACATCGCTTTTCCGTAGTAGCTCAAGTTGTCCGGAAATGGTAACTCGCCCTTAACTAACCCGCCTGGATCTCTGATAATAAGCATGGAGAGCCATTCTTCAATAGTAACAAGACGACCTGGAGCCAACGCAAAGTCGATTACTCTTTTTTGAATACCCTCCCCCGCCGCTCCTACCACATCGATTAAAACTGCGACGTGATACTTCCAAAAAACTTGTGGATGAGACTTGGGTGAAATATCTCCTTCAACCCAAATTTTCTGAGTTCGAAGGCCTTTCTCCTGAAGCTTATCTGCAACAACATGTGCGCGAGAGTAACATCCGTCCTCAACGTGATCCCAGGGAACAGAAGGCAATAAATTTATCCAATTCGCCAAATTTCCAGCTTGAGAAATCGGAAGTGCCCTGTGTGCATCGGGAGAATCGGCCATGGTCAATTCTAAATAATCCCGCAATATCAGAGCTTCATCGCTTTCAATAGATACTTTATCTGTTTCTAACCCCGGGGCCCCTTGTAAAAAAGAAACTAGACCTTCGCCGCCTCCTATTGGGTCATTCCTCTTAATTGTAGTTTGGACCAAAGGAAGTGACATGAGTTGTTGCTGATACCCCTGAATTAACTTCATCTCACGTTCAAAAACATTCAATAATTTTTCATTGTGGCATTGTTTGATCTGATTTTTTCGAAATTTTAGAACATTCCCCCGGTCTTGCAGATAGAATTCAAGAGAGGTTCCAGGGAAATCGAGAGGAAGCAAACCCACTGCTTTTGAAATTTGAAGTGACTCTTCCAACGAAATGGTTTTCAAATCATAAATGCTTGAACTTTGAAAAGTGTACGTACGAACGATCTCGGAAAAAAGACCCTCTAATTCTAAGGGAACATACGGAGTGGAAAGTTCCTTAATGTTCACAAGTGGCCCTAAACTGTCGGATCCCACTAAAGTCAGCGCTGGCTTTGTAAAGGAATTCAGATCTTCCGCAGAGAATATAGGATTGTATTCTTTTCCATTCCAAGTAATTTTTTCACACAGGTAAAAAAGACAATTAGACTCTTCGAGAGACAATAAATGCTCATCGCTTGAATTGGCTTTCCCCGATTCACAGATCAGAGGTTGATTTAAGCCTTCAACTTGCACAACTATATCAAAAGGGGCTGCCAGGGCATTAGCCCCAACCAGAATCAGATAAACAGCAACTAAGCAACGAATCAAACTCATAGGATGGGATTTATACCATAAATATATGTAAAAATACACTGAATTCTTGCGCAAAGCATGCTAAACTGAAACATACACAACTAAATGATACTTAAGGCGCTTTCCCCCAATTTTTCAGGCGCTCTTTTATTTGAATCTCCAGCCCTGAATCTTTAGGATTATAAAACCTTCTATTGTGAATCGCTTCGGGGAGGTGATTCACTCCAGTTCGCATCTGTTTTTCAGAATGAGGATATCGATACCCTTGTGAATAACCCTGAGCCTTCATCAGTCCCGTCACAGCATTTCGAAGATGCATTGGCACTGGCAAAGCCCCGGTTTGATTGACTTCTTCTTGAGCCTGATTGATGGCTTCGTAGCTGGCATTACTTTTCGGAGCCACGGCTAGATAAGTCACCGCTTGCGAAAGGCTGATTCGCGCTTCGGGCATTCCAATAAACTCGACCGCATCCTTCACAGCGATCGCAACCATAATAGCCCGAGGATCAGCGTTTCCAATGTCTTCGGAAGCAAGAATAACCAATCGTCTTGCTATAAATAAGGGATCCTCCCCACCTTCAATCATCCTCGCCAGATAATACACGGCCGCATGGGGATCACTATCTCGAATAGATTTAATAAAGGCTGAAATCACATTATAGTGCTCTTCACCTGATTTGTCGTAAGGGATAGGCTGCCTCGTCATGGCGGATTCTAGTGCCGCTTGGACATCCTTGGCAGTTAAGCCAGAGTTATTATCAGAGTCACTTTTCGAAGCATCACCTGAATTATAGAGAGCAACCGCCTCCAAAGCCGTTAATGCACGTCGTGCATCCCCTTCTGCCTGGTGAGCCAGCCACTGAATGGCTTCGTCTTCTAGTTTCAGAAACCCTCCAAATCCACGGTTGGGATCACCCAGAGCATTTTTGATGGTCAAGGCAATCGCCTCGATACTGAGGGGTTCAAAACGAATGACACGGCACCTGGATAGAAGCGCAGTATTTAATTCAAAGGAAGGGTTCTCCGTCGTAGCCCCTATTAATGTGACTGTGCCGTTCTCTACGTGGGGCAATAAAGCATCTTGTTGGGATTTATTAAATCGATGAATTTCATCTACAAAAAGAATCGTCTTTCGCCCTGTCATTTTCTTACGTTCATGGGCCCTTGCGACAACTTCCTTAATATCTTTGACACCGGCTAAGACCGCACTGAGGTTTTCAAATTGAGATAGGGTCTGTTTAGCAATAATTTGCGCTAAGGTAGTTTTGCCACATCCCGGAGGACCCCAGAAAATTAGGGAAGGCACTCGATCAGCCTCAATCCATTGCCGTAAGGGTTTGCCTTGTCCTAGGACTTTATCCTGCCCCATAAACTCGCTCAATGTCATGGGCCTCATACGATGAGCTAAGGGTGCACTGCTGGTGGAATTTGAGTTTCCACCCAAGTCGAAAAGATTGCCGTTTAAGTCCATGCTATGCTCCGTAAAAGTTGTTCCAATCAGTTTGGCGCAGTCAGAATCAAAAAAGGGGCGCTTTTCCTTGTACTCCAACGGAGGGTTATTTACTGTTCCTAAAAATATAGTAAAATGTAGTAAATATTTTTACGCTATTTCTCGGTCATTCGCACTTGATGAGCGATTTGCTGACCCATTCAAGCCCGGGGTGGACAGTCTCACCCGACGACGCTCCAGAAGAATTTCTCGAACTCTTGAGACCGGCGTAAAAACGTCGATCTCAGAGTCAAAAAAACGATCTTTCACGTTTTTGGC
>JBDSKY010000215.1:0-6819 GCA_039916675.1 Bdellovibrionia bacterium | reverse complement strand
ATCAAGGCTCAAGCCGGCAAACTTCATGGCTTTTATGAGGTGGACCGCGGCATTTACCGGGGCAGCCATCCTAGCACCGACAAACATTTTAAGCAGCTTACAGAGACAGGGATTAAAACTATTCTTAGCCTTCAGTACTCTAAAATTAATAACGCTCCTGTGAAAAAGATGGCCATTAAATACGGAATGAATTTCATTAACATCCCTATTTCAGCCATCACTAGCAACAAAGATCTACCAGACTCTAAAGTGATTCAAATTCTGAATATAATGCAGGATGACTCCTTGAAGCCGCTTTATCTGCATTGCCTAATGGGTCACGATCGAACCGGGCTGGCTATTGGGCTATATCGAATTCATGTTCAAAAATGGACACCCGAAGCAGCCTACAAGGAAATGAGGAAATTCCATTTCCTACCGATATTAGTACTGGGTCTCTACAAATACTTTAAAGACCATACAGCTCCTGGTTCACTACACCTTATCGAAGATCAGCCACTCGAAGATTCCCAAGACTTTCTTGGACAAGAGTCACTCGGGGCTTATTAATTTAGAATGCTCTGGTTTCCTAAACAGTTTTTTTATTTAAGCTCGGAACATATTGACGAATAATAGCATCCAACTGTTCTTTTTTGATAGGCTTGGAAATATATGAGTCCATCCCGCAAGCAAGACATTTCTCCTTGTCTTCTTTCATTGCATTGGCTGTAAGCGCAATAATCGGAATTCGGTGTTTTGTATTCAACTCTAATTTGCGAATAGCTTCTGTAGTTTGATACCCGTCCATCTCAGGCATTTGGCAATCCATCAATACCAAATCATATTGAACTTGTTTAAGCGTATCCAATACTTCGTAGCCACTGGCTACAGCAAAAGCGATATAGCCCAGGTTCTTTAACATAGATATAGCTACGAGCTGATTCACTGGATTATCTTCTGCTACTAAAATCCTAATTTTATTTGGTTCTCCAAATAGTGGTTCTTTCTTAGTCTTACCCTTCAAAGCGGAAGCTCTCTGTACTATTAAATCGTCAAGATGAAGAACATCAACAATGGAATTATAAAGTTCAGATTGCTTAATCGGCTTCGTCAAATTCTCAGAAAACCCTGCATCATGTAAAAGCTCCTTATTCGTTGGTTTTCCAAAGGCGCTCGTCAATATCAACTTAGTTGACATAACTTGTAACTGAGTCTTGATTTGTTCCCCTAAAGCCGTTCCATCCAAGGTAGATAATTTTTTATCTATAGTCATAAGATGAAAATATCGTTTTATTGCGATGGCCTCTTTTAAAGCTTTGAGCGCTTCTTCCTTATTCGGAACAGTAACGGCTTCAATTTTCCAATTTGTCATATAGCGACTGATAATTTCACGAGAGGGAGCATCACTATCCACAATAAGAACTCGAATGGGGAGAAATTTATCCGGAAATATCCGCCGAGTCGGCGCAACCCTAGTGTCAGATTTTAAAAATTCTGCAGTAAACCAAAAAGTCGATCCCTGCCCTAATTCGCTCTCTACTCCAATTTTTCCTCCCATTAATTCGACAAGACGCTTACTGATTGAAAGCCCCAGCCCCGTACCTCCGAATTTTCGAGCAGTAGAGCCATCGGCCTGCGTGAAAGGATGAAAAAGTCGTCCCTGTACTTCTTGAGATAGACCTATGCCATTATCTGAAATCGAAAATTTCACTACCAGCCTGGTGTCAGTTTCAGAATCCAACATAGCTCGCACGACAATTGTGCCACCAGATGTGAATTTGATCGCATTTCCCACTAAATTGAGAATTACTTGGCCGATTCTTCCTGGATCACCCTTCAACTCATTGGGTATTTCTGAATCAATAAAAGTCATGATCGACAAGCCTTTTTCGTGGGCTCTACTTGCCAGCAGTTCCGTTTGGCCCTCAACCAAGGAAACCAGAGCAAAATCTATTACTTCAATATTGAGCATTCCAGCTTCAATCTTAGAAAAGTCCAAGATGTCATTGATGATAGTCAACAAACCGGCTCCAGAATCCTGAACAATTTTTGCGTATTTATACTGTTGATCATCTAACGAAGTTTCCAATAATAAATCAGCCATGCCAATTACTCCATTTAAGGGAGTTCTAATTTCATGACTCATATTCGCTAAAAATTCAGATTTCAACCGCGAGGCCTCCTCTGCGGCTTGTGTGCTTATCAGTAATGCTGCACGCTCCCTTTCAATCTGTCGACGTTCTGTAACATCAGCGATAAATGCGGTAAATATGTAGGTCCCTTGAATTTTAACAGGACTGATCGAAAGCTGGGCTAAAAAAAGCTCGCCACTTTTTTTGAGTGCCTTGACTTCAATCGTTTGATTGAGAATAGGGCCTTCACCTGTACTCAAGAAATGCTTCATCCCCCTCTCGTGAAGTTCTCTTTGTTCAGGTGGTATCAGTATATCCGAAAGTCTTTGACCAATCACTTCACTTTTATTCCACCCAAAAATAGTCTCAGCTCGAGGATTCCACTCCGTAATCATACCCTCGGCATTCATTCCGACCAGGCCGGTGATGGCACTATCGAAGATTGCGCGCAACCTTGCTTCACTATCGCTAAGGGAAATCTGAGCATTCTTAAATTCTGTAATATCTCTTGCAGCAGCATAGATTACGTCTGCCACAGGAGTTGATTTCCAGGACAACCACTTATATGTACCATCTCTGCGCCGATATCGATTTTCAAAAGAAAGAACGGTATGGCCAGCAGCCAACTTTCCAATTTCCTGTAGCGTTTTGGGTTTATCTTCCGGATGTATAAAATCTAGCATTGTTTTTGCGCAAAGTTCTTTTTCGGTATACCCTAGGAGTTCGGTAAATGCCGGATTTACGCGCTTGAAATAACCATCGGTTCCTGCAATGCAAAGCATATCAAGAGATACTGTGAAAAATCTATCTCTCTCAACCACACTCTGATCACGCTCAGTGTCCATGCGATTCAGCAAGTTTACGGTCCACGCTACGATACTTGCCAGAAGAATGGTGCTCAACAGAACCATCGTGGTCACGCCAAGTTCAGCTCCTAATAATCCCTTCTTTTGACCCGCCATACTAAGCCAACCCGTAATAACGGGAATGATTAAAATGGCTGGCAATAGGCGCCTTGCCATGAGGCCCCCTATTGTTTTACTCACTAGAATGCCACTAAAGCCTATTGAAGAATGAGAGAAAAAAACACCTAAGGAAAGCATCATGAAGCTCAAAGCAGAGTGGAGCGCCATGTCTGTGAGAGCTGAAATATTTTTTGTACTATCTAGAAAGGTGAAGGCATACCCGGCAATAGGGAGCAAAGTTAGAAGTCCTACTGCCAGAGCAAAAAATTGTCCGATTGTAGCAATGGATTTTATATCTATCATCAAAAGTGACAATCCAAGCAACAAAAAGCTCAGCGCAGCATTCATCCCCATGCCTGATATAATAAACTTATTTAAAAAAATCCTATCAGATTCCGGATGCAAACTGAGTAAGTAATGAAGTAAAGTAAAAGACGAAATCATAACCAGGACGACTGCAGACCCTTTTGCCACGTACCATCCAACACTCTTAATGGGAGGGGTATGATCTTTCCTTAAAAACCAGAGAGATACACCGGCTAATATAAATCCCAGTGCAGTGTGAATCTTCATTGCCACCCAATGCGGAGAAATACTTTTTAAGGTGGGTATATCAAATTGCCAACCAATCAAAACAATACTGCCGATAAAAACTGAAAGAGCGGCCGCACCTGCTGCGATATTTTCTCTAGAAGGCCGAATTATTTTATTACCAGGAGATGAATCATTAGGAGTCGTGGCGAAATGCATTAGATATCCCCTCAGTTTAAATTTTCCCACATTAAAAATAGATATATTAATGATTTTATATGGAAATCCAGGCTAAGCAATAGCAATTCCAATTGGTGAAAATAGAGAAAGAGAAAGGCACTTATTCCAATGCAGAGAAAAGGCTAGGGGCAGTCCGTAAATGCAAAATCTATAAGGTCATACCAGAACGATCGCAGCTACGCTTTTGCCCTTGGGCTTGCGCTTTTTCGAATAAAGAAAGCGCCTCAGGCATGTGCTTTTGAAGGGCTTCGATACGACTTTCACTTGCTGGGTGGGTTGATAGAACTTCTGGAGGTGCTTTTCCACCGGCAGCCATCATGTTTTTCCACAGCTCCACGCTCTCGCGCGGATCAAATCCGGCAGTTGCCATCAGATCTAGACCAATAAGATCCGCTTCACTCTCTTGAGTCCGGCTATAAGGCAGCAGGATTCCCACTTGAGCTCCCACACCTAAAAGTCCCAATAACATATCACGATGTGGATTATTCCGAGTAATATGACCCAAGGCCGCCATTCCAAATTGAGTTCCAGCCTGTTGGGAAAGCCTCTCTGCTCCGTGATGAGCAATAACGTGACCAATTTCATGACCTAAGACGGCAGCAAGTTGGGAATCTGTTTTAGCTACTTTTAAAAGTTCTGTGAAAACTCCGATCTTACCTCCAGGAAGGGCAAAAGCATTGACCGAATTACTTTTAAAAACTACAACCTCCCAAGTGGCAGGGAGCTTATCTCCATAATTTTTGATTTTAGCACTCAACGTCAAAGGATCTACGATACAGTGAACATATCGACTATTGCCCGGATTCTTATCTATAGTCTCTTTCGCTTGTAATTCCTGAAAAGCTTCGACTCCCATTTGATCAACCTGCGCATCCGGAAGCAACATCAATTGCTTCCGACCTAGTGGAGATGTGGCACAAGCTAAACTCAATAGAAATAAACTTCCCACAAGAAAATAAGACGTAACTCTACACCGAGCCAAAGAATTTCTTAACATAGTGGCAAATCCTGCTTTTTTACAAAATCATTATTTTAGATTATTACTGACTTAGACAGCAACTACTTCCACTACTTCAGGAATAGCCTCACGCAAACGAGTTTCAATTCCCATCTTAAGGGTAGCTGTCGAACTTGGGCAGCCACTGCATGAACCTTGAAGGTAGAGATAAACCACTCCGTCTTCAAATTTCTCAAACGTAATATCTCCGCCATCCATCGCGACTGCAGGACGAATATCTCGATCCAAAATTTCACGAATTTTGTTTTCGATTTCGGTTTCTCCACCTTTGTGGTCCTGGCGTACTCCTTCTTCAGCCATTACAACGCCATTTTCAGAAAGATGCTTATGAATGGTCTCAGAAGCGGTTTTATGGACAACGTCCCAGTCACCATCTTCAGTCTTAGTCACAGTAATAAAATCCCGACCTAACATTACGCCACAGATTCCAGGAATTGCAAATAACTTGGTAGCTAGTGGAGATCTAGCGCCTACATCCTCTGCTTTTACAAAATTCACTGCACCTCTCTCTAAAAGCTGGCGATTTACAGAATATTTAAGTGTATTCGGGTTAGGAGTGAATTCGAGAGAAACATAAACATCTTGAGCGGAGTTTTCGACATTGGAAGAGACACTGGAAATCGACATAATTAAAACCTCATTACTGGATAATAGCTTACTAAAACTTTACCCTTTATAACACATGGAAACTCCTACTAAAATAGAATAACGTAGAAAGCGGGGGACCAAGAAATTTATGACATTAAATAACGGAATGCGGCGAAAAGATCCGGTAACTATCCGAAACTATTCAGCCATTTTCAGAGGCATTTTAAACTTTTTTACTTTATCTAGCGTGTTATTTTGGGTGCAAACCTCCGCAGTAAGAGCCGAAGGTCCTCCGCCTGCGGATGCAGACCTCGTTACTTTCGATCATGCTGACGAGGTGAAAGGTACTTTGGTTTTTTCTGGTCCCTCGGGAAAGGTACCCAAGCCACTCAAAACAGACCTCTCTAACGTCAAATATTTTGGAACACTCCGGCCCCAGGAAGGGGCGCCTTACTTTCTAGTCAGTGCAAAACCTTGTAAGACCTGCCAAGATGAAGAAGCGATTTTTGCGGTCCGCCCTACCGATCGAAAGCCGGCAGCTTTTGTATATCCAGGTAAAATTTTAGACCCCAAGTCGCGAGCATTACTTTTTGAGTCTCGAGCTTTTTTCGGAAAGTGTCTGCCTTCTCGTGGAGATCTTTACGTAGTTTTCCAACAAGAAAGAGTGGATCGCCGCAGCAAATTGCAGTCCAGCGTTCTCATAAGCGAGGCAGGTAAAGATCATCTCGATGAAACGTTAGTCGACCGCCATGCTCCTAGGATTCAAACAGCTCTGCAGCAAGTAAAAAGAAAACAATGCCGAGAGGTTGAGGGCCGCAATCGGCTCATGCTTAGCCGTCCCCTTGATCTCCATCCCCACAGCGCACTTGGAGATGACGATGACGACGATGACAACAATAAAAATGACGAAAACAATAAAGGCGAAAAAGCTAGTGAATCCGTAGAAAAACCAGCTTCAGTCGCCCCCTAATACTATATCCCGTCACAGAGAGTCAGTTGACCCCAAGCATATTGCTATACACATTGCAGGACCGCTAAACTCCTCCTTTAAAGTTCTTCTTTAGTAAAGGTCTTTAAAGGAGGTCTCCATGCAACTTCAGTCTCAACAAAATCAACCCCCTCATTCCCAACATCCGCAGATGACATTGGCAACAGATTCTATAAATGAAAATGGTATGTTTGATCCAAGGTATACATGCGACTTAGATAATTCATCACCCGAGCTTCATTGGGATCATTTTCCGGAAAACACAGCCGGTTTCGCACTAACAGTGGAAGACCGAGACTCTCCCAATAAGAACTTTACCCAATGGTTAATCTATAATATTCCATCAAATATCACACATCTCCCCGCCGGCATCCCACC
>JBDSKY010000214.1:0-5055 GCA_039916675.1 Bdellovibrionia bacterium | reverse complement strand
TGTGATCCGCCTTTTGCCAAGATCGACCTGATCTCTTGTCGAAATCTCCTGATCTACTTTACAGCTTCTTTGCAAAAATATGTCATCCCCATTTTTCACTATGCATTGACTCCCAAGAGCTTTCTCTGGCTTGGGCACGCAGAATCCATTGCTGGATTTTCCGATCTATTTGCCATTCTTGATAATGCGCATAAAATTTATATCAAAAAAAATGCCCCTGTTGCGTTGAACCTCAATTTTCCAAATAGCACATATGTTCCCGGAAAACTGGCCAGTATTCGAGAGCCGGTGGCGTTTGCGAAGGTAACAGTAGATACTAAAGCGGTCGCTGAACAAATCCTTCAAACAGAATACCCTGGTGTTCTCATCAATGAAGAGATGGAAATCTCCCAATTTTTTGGGCGTACTAGCTCCTTTATTGAGCACGCACCAGGCGCTCCTAGCTATAACCTTCTCAAGGTGGCACGCCCAGAGATCTTGCGGGATCTACGAATGGCGATCCAAATGGCTAAGAAGCAGAAAGTACCAATAAAAAAGGATTGCTTAACATTTAAAGAAGGTCGGAAACTCAGGACGTTTAATCTAAAAGTAATTCCTAGTCAGCCTTCTTCAATTGTAAAAGATCGGTACTATTTGATTCTCTTTGAAGACGTTTCAGCGTCAGCTCAAGCTGTGAGGAAGAAAAAGATCGGATCTCCCCGGCGAAAAGCTAGTTTGAACAAACGCAAAGATCCTTATATAATAGAATTGGAAAATGAGCTTGTTGCAACTCAAGAATATAAGCACGCTCTTATCGAGAAGTATGAGACCATGCAGGCGGACCTGACCAGCGCCAACGAGGAACTTCAGAGCACCAATGAAGAACTTCAGAGTGCTAACGAAGAAATGGAAACGGCAAAAGAAGAACTACAAAGTGGCAACGAAGAACTCACAACCGTCAACGATGAGTTACGAGTTCGAAGTTTGGAGCAGATCCAAACTAACGACGACTTACTGAATCTTTTAGGGAGTGTTCAAATCCCGATCGTGATGTTAGGAAATGACCGAAAAATTCGACGATTCACACCCCTAGCAGGAAAAGCGCTGAACCTGATCCCTACGGATGTTGGACGTCCCATTGGTGATCTCAAATTTAACTTTAGCGCACCCGAAATGAACCTGAATTTAGACCAACTGGTTTCAGACGTCACGGAAACATTGGCCTCCACGGAACTCGAAGTACAAGACGGCGCAGGCCGATGGTATCGTCTTCAATCTAGGCCTTATAAGACACTCGATGGGAGAATTGATGGGGCTGTTCTTGCGCTCGTAGATATTAACGATCTTAAGCAGAGCTTGAAAGAAGTGAAGGTAGCCAGGGGTGAAGCTGATAAGGCTAACCGAGCCAAAGATCTCTTCTTGGCAACGCTCTCTCATGAGTTACGAACTCCGCTGACAGCAATTCTTTCTTGGGCTCAGATGCTCCGATCGGGTAAATTGGATGCTGAAAAGGTCAAGCGGGCTGGCCAGATAATTGAGGATTGCGGAAACACTCAAGCGGAACTCATTAGCGATCTTCTCGATGTTTCCCGAATCATCGTCGGCAAACTTTCTCTCGAAATGAGTGAGGTGAATCCTTGCGAAATTATTTCTAAAACGATTGAATCAGTTCATTCGACTGCAGTTAAAAATTCCGTTCAAATTGAGACCTTTTTTGATAGAAAAACGGGAACAGTTATGGCTGATCGGACGCGGCTCCAGCAAGTATTTTCAAATCTGCTGACCAATGCCATCAAATTTTCTTCACCCAACTCGATCATCGTTGTAAGTGTGGGGAAAGCTAAGGCTTCTGATGGTGAAAAGGCAAAAATACTCATTAAAATAAAAGATTCTGGCAAAGGCATTCGCGCTGAATTCATCCCCTATATTTTTGATCGCTTTAGCCAGGAAGATAGCTCCAGTATCCGAATCCACGGAGGAATGGGTCTTGGACTTGCGATTGTACGAAATCTTGTAGAATTACACGGTGGAACTGTTTTGGCTGAAAGCCCGGGAGAAAATCTCGGCGCTACCTTTACGGTAATTCTTCCTATGAAATCGGAATTTAATTCACCGGACCGCCAAGAAGGACACACGCACTCCGTGAGTAGGTCCATTCCGGAGGTTGGAGAACATATCCAACTGGAGGGGCTCCGCGTGCTTATTGTAGATGACCAGGCAAGCTCCAGAGATTCGTTTAAAGAATCGCTCCATTCTTTGGGTGCGGAGATCCAGACTGCCGAATCTGCTCAAGCAGCACTGAAGCTACTCGAACGGTTTAGGCCGCATGTCCTAGTCAGCGATATCGCCATGCCGGAAGAAGATGGTTACAGCCTGATTGGGAAAATCAGGGCACTTTCACCTGAGCAAGGAGGAAACATTCCAGCCGTAGCGCTGACAGCTTATGCGAGTCCAGAGGACATCCAACAGGCCATTTCTGCTGGGTTCCAGGCGCATCTCTCCAAGCCTGTGAATGGATATTATCTAGCCGAAGTCATCGCCAAACTGGCTGGCAGAAAAGTCAACCACCCCTTCCTAAAGGAAGGAGCTTGAGGGAGAAATCCTAAAGGCTCAAGGCTGACCAGAACACAAACAGAAAGGACAAAAGTAAATTGTTTGTAGCCGATTCTAGGGAAAACTCCACCGCGGTGAGACTCTCGGACGTATCACCGTAGATGCCATCAACGGACTTTAATGGTGATTCATGATTGATAGGCAAGGGCGAAGAATACCTGGATTGTGAGAGATCTGATACGACAATTACGAAAAGCGATTTAGGCTGTATTGTAGGAAATAATTCCGAAATCTATGGCCGTAAATATTTATAACTACCTCCTTATGAATAGCAATTTTATGTTTGGCTTCGTAATGCGAATCGATACCCAGCGTTACAATAAGAGGAAGAGGACTCACTGGAAAAATCCGATTTTCAATTTGAACTTTTTTTAAGAACCCTGGGCTGCTTTAGTGGCCCAGGCCTTTTGCTCTAGCGCATTGAAATACTTGCTTCAGTGGCATTTATTTCCTGAAAATGTGGGGGTTGGGTTTTGACATTATTTAGTTTCAGCGGTTTAAGCCCAATTCGTGGTTCCAAAAATGGTGGAGACGGTGTTAATCTTACACTCGCTATGGCACGTTACGTCGATGGATTTGTGATTCCGATCAAGAAGAGCAAGCTCGCCGCTTATAAGAAGATGGCGATCGTTGGTCGCAACGCCTGGATGAAGTTCGGCGCGCTCGATTACTACGAGTGTGTGGCTGATGACACAAAGATGCCTTACGGCGGCACGCCGCTTCCGAAGATGGCTAAGCTAAAAGCCGGGGAGACGGTGGTGTTCTCATTCATCGTCTTTAAGTCCAAGGCGCATCGAAACGCGGTGAACAAAAAAGTTCACGCGTATTTCGCGGAGAAGTACGGTACCGATGGCGGGGACATGCCGTTTGACACCAAGCGCTTCTCGATGGCGGGGTGTAAGGTGATCGTCAGGGGCTGAGGGGGTTAGGCCTGAAGTCCTTACTTTTCGTTGTAAAACCGACTTTCTCAAAATGTGCGCGATAGCAAGCGCAGCTGATAGAACAGACGAGTAGCTTGTCGTCCTGAGTCATTGAGGTCATTGGAGCACCCCAAGATGAAGGGAGTCGCATACGAGTTGGTAACCGATGTAGTGCACGCCTAGAAACAAGATACAATTTACGCTGTTAACCGGAGACTGGAGTTTAAATTTCGATCAAAAAACCGCTGGGGAGTTTCATACCCTAGGTTTTGGTGTGACGGTCTTTGTTATATTGGGCCGTCCAAGCATCTACAGCTACCTTTGCCTCAGCAAAGTTCTTAAACGACTTTTGCCATACAAAGAAGAAACTTAGTCCACAAGGTAATAGGCAATCCAACGTCGTGGGCTGTCCGAGGTTCTATCCTACCGTTTCCACCAAGTTTTGAAACGCCGTAATAGGAGAAAATACTATTGCGGCGTTCTTCTCTTTTGAACCTGATCCGATAGAAGCTTTCAAAACTTGGTGGAAACGGTCCTGAGGGCGCCACCGATTGACACACTAGTGGTATTACATGAACGAAGATTGCTTCTTATTCATGAGGAAATTCTTGCATTGTGCATGGATATTTCGCATTTCCCTAATCGTCCCTCTGTTGACCGTGACTGCCTTCAAATCTGACTCTGTTCTTTCTTTGCCATTGGCAATATGAATTTGCAGTCCGGTTTCCAAAGCCCAATCCTTCCCGATAGACTTTTCCGATTCAAAAACGATCGATTTCATTTCTCCATCCGTCTGGGTGGGACAAAGTTCTCTTGAGAGGAAGCCTTCCTGCGCCTCTGCCAGCATCGTATAGCGCACGCGACCATTTGGCTCGAGCGTGTCCTCATCGCAGCCGCAGAATGTTCCGTCTTCAGCGAAGAATGCATAATCGAGCGTTAGCCTGAGCTGCGTTGGATTCAAGAAAGTGAAAACCGTATCTTGAGTGACGACTGGAGGCTCGCTATCCCCCTCAAAATCCTTAAAGCTGTCCTGAAAATTCCACTGCCCCACGACATATGGACTGGTATCGGATGCGTTTGCAAGTAATGGCAAAAAGGCAAACAGAATCGCTGCTGAAATAATCTTCGCTCTCATTTTTATTCTCCTGTGATTAACAATGTGAAAGTATGTTGTTTGGCCGCTCGGCTGAAAATCGAATCACATGCTATGCAGTTTTCATTCCAAAAATATTGAGACTATGAGTGTCCGCCAGCTTCGAGAGGATGTACCTCTGTGAGGCAATCTAGATCAGTATATTAGGAAAGAACTCCGAAAACCACCTTGTTGGGCTTTGTGAGTATTTGCCATTGTGTGCTGCGAACGGGAGAAGGAACTCCCAAACTATACAAAGGATGAGGGGAGGCCCCTCGGAGCCGAGTTGAATAGGAACAGGCTTCAAACCACCTTGAGCTGCTGCAGTAAAGAGCTGTGGTAGTGAGCGTTAAGGAAAAGCCAGGACTTGATCCTGGCAGGTAAGAGTAATGGAGACGAATACAAGTGAAC
>JBDSKY010000213.1:0-7772 GCA_039916675.1 Bdellovibrionia bacterium | reverse complement strand
CATATGAAGAGTTCTTGGAATGGGAGTAGCAGTTAGGGTTAAAACGTGGGTATTGATTTTAAATGTTTTTAATCGTTCCTTATGTTCAACACCAAATCGATGTTCTTCGTCAACAATAATTAATCCGAGATCAAGAAACTGAACATCCCTCGAGAGAAGTCGGTGGGTACCGATTATTAGGTCGATCTTCCCTTTGGATAGAGCTTCAAGAATAGCTTTTTGTTCTTTATTTGTTTTAAACCGGGAAAGCGACTCTATAAGGATTGGATAGTCTTTCAATCTGGCCTTGAAGGAGAGTTCATGTTGTTGCGCCAATACCGTGGTCGGAACAAGGACAGCGACCTGTTTGCCATCCGAGATGGCGCGAAAAGCTGCTCTGATTCCCACCTCCGTCTTGCCATAGCCAACATCACCGCAAACAAGCCGATCCATTACTTTTCCGGACTCCATGTCAGAAAGAATTGAGTCTATGGCTTTGAGTTGATCGGGTGTTTCGTCATAGGGAAATCGGGCTTCAAATTCTCTAAATTCGGAATCTCGGGCTGAGAACCGAGTGCCTGTTTCTAATTTACGTTTTGCATAAAGTTGAACTAAGTTGAATGCCAATTTTTTGACATCATCTCTTACTTTCTCTTTGGTTTTAGCAAATTGCTGCGATCCTAATCTGTCTAGGGCCACGGAGTCGCTGGCGCCAACGTATTTCTGAATAGCGTTTAATCTATAAATTGGAAGATAGAGGCGGTCCTTGTTTGCGTATTCAAGCAGAAGAAAATCATTGGGAGCGCCAGAGAGGTCGAGTCGCACAAGCCCTTGGTAGCGGCCGAGGCCGTGTTCAACGTGGACCACTGTATCGCCTGCGACTAGGTCGGAGAGGGCCGATAAACCTGACCAATTTTTGGCGGCAGAGCCACTTCCGGCCACAGAAGAGCTTTTTTGTTTTTTTGATGGCTTTGATCCTAGAATTTCGCTTTCCGAGAGGACAATGAGGCCCTCGGTTGGCCATTGAAAGCCTTCCGAAATAGAACCGATTTTTAGACTGATGGTGGAGGAAACCAATGGCCCTTCCATTTGGCAAATAAGGCCGCGCTCTTCTAATAGAAATCGAATTCTTTGGAGCTGGCTATTGGTAAAAGCGAGACCCAAAATTTTAAAACCTTGTTTAAGCCACAGTCTGAACTGAGTTTCTAATTCGCCTAAGGAGTGTCTAGAGCCGCGTGCTAAATCGGTATTTGAAGTGACAGAGAGTCTGTGTTGCTTCCGAATGTCTGTTGATTCTGATTCATCATTCAGATTTATTGAAGTGTGATCGGTCAGTTCAAAGGGATCTAAATAGAGCTTCGATTTTTTTTTAATCCGTTTCAATAGTGAATCAGACCAACGATAAAGCTCCCGGGCCGAGGGAGCAATTACTTGGGATTTGGTGGTGTCTTGAGAGAGTTTTTCTTGAGCGTCAATAAACTCTGCCCATTCCTCTAGACAACGCAGCTCGTCATTCCAAATCACCGTATAATCAGAGTCCAAATAATCCCATAAAGTCGCCGGAGGATTATAGGCAAATGGAGCCCAGCAATCACTGTGATCCGAATAACTCCCATCCCTGATTGAGGCTAAAATAGGATCCCGAGCCTGTTTGGGGATTCCTATTTCGTCTGTGCGTAATTTAATTTTCTCCCTTAATGCTGGGGCAAAAGCTTGATTGATTATGACTTCCCTAGCAGGAGGAATGAATGCTTCATGAATGGAAGGGCCGTTTTGAGTTGTACGCTGAGTCGCGGGATCAAATTCTCGGACCCGCTCGATAATGTCACCAAATAACTCGACCCTAATAGGCTTGCTTCTATTAAGAGGATAGATATCAATAATATCCCCTCTGACAGAAAAAGTACCGGGATCGTCAACCGGATCGACCCTTAAATAACCGGCTTCCACCAATCGTTGTACAAAAGCTTCGCGAGACTGGATGCTGCGATCTACTTGAATGAAAATCGTATAATCTACAAAAACTTTTTTGGGCAAAGTGCTTTGACACGAGGCTGCGATAGTTGTCACTACAACTGAGGGAGGCGTATCATTCACAAGCTCGCTTAGAGTAAGCAATCGAGCCAGTCTCGTTCGTAATGAGAGAGTAATCGGACTATAAGGGGATTGATCCCAGCTTGGGAAGTGATTTGCTTTGCACGGGTTTCCCTCGACAGTAGCGCTAAGACACTCTAGGTCCTCATAAAATTCGGAGGCAATATCGTCGTTGGGGCAAAGTACTATTATAGTATTTGTTTTTTGACTGCTAGAACCCACGGGATCACTATTCAAAGATTTGTTTTGTGTTAGTGTTTGAGCATATCGAGCTACCAATAGCGCTTTTACAGAATTGGATGCCCCTGTTACTCGGATAGACTCAGAGAGGGCTGAGGCAGAGCGGATAATTGAAGCCGTGGTGCTGAACGAAATCATCTTGTGCCAATCTACTTGCCTTGACACAAATTTTCAACTTCAGTAACCTTTTCACAACCTTTGGAGAAGTAACAACATGGCTAGCAGCTGGGATTCTTATTATGTAGTTTTCTTGTCTGCGATCCTTTCTCTTTGTATTCCTTTACTGCTGGGGGGGTTCTCCCTGCTATTTCTTCCACGAAGAAATAAAAAAAATGGACTCGCGTCAAACCTACAGGGAGGAAAGCCCAACCAGACGGTTCTTGGACAGCGGATGAATGTCAGGTTTTTCTTGGCTGCAAATGCAGCCCTTGTTTTGATTACTTTGGCGCTGGAGCTTATTCCGTGTGTGACTACTTTACAGACTGAAAATCGAGAAGGGCTAATTAAAGGATTGATTTCAATAATTACGATAGCCGGTTTTGCAGTTTTAGGATTGCTTTACTCAGTAAGAAAAGGAGATATGGGTTGGATAAGCACATTTCATTCTGATGAATCTAAATCCAATGGATCGTCGGTGAAGCACCGAGAAATCGAAAGAAAGGTAGAATCGTCTAACCTTATATGATGGGATCATTTTACTTATCAACAGTGGGTAGGGTTTTGAACTGGGCACGGTCTCGATCTCTATGGTATGTTTCTACGGGTACTGGATGTTGTGCCGACGAAGTTCTGGATTGTATGGGGAGCCGTTATGACTTGGAGCGCTTTGGATGTTTGCCTCAAGTAGATCCTAGACAAGCTGACTTATTGATTGTTTGTGGAATGGTTTCCTATAAAGCAGCGCCGCATTTGAAAAGTCTTTACGATACTATGCTTTCTCCTAAATATGTTCTGGCCGTTGGAGCCTGTGCAAATTGTGGAGGTCCGTTTTCTCCGGAATTTAGTTATTCGGTTGTTGGGGGAGTAGACCAGGTAATCCCAGTGGATGTGTATGTGCCAGGCTGCCCACCTAGGCCAGAGGCAATAATGAATGGGCTAATAGCACTTCAGGAAAAAATCAGTGGACAAAAATCCGCTTATAGCGAAATTGAATAAAAGTGTCCCTGGCGCAGTTTTGGAAAGCCGACGCTTCGGCCGTTCTGGAGTCACCTCTATTTGGTTGGAAGCCGAGACGATCGCGAAAGTCGCAAAAGTTCTAAAGTCAGATGCTGACCTTAAGTTAGACTGGCTTGAAAATCTTTCTGTAGTTGAATTTGAAAATGTTTTAGTAGCGACCTACTTTTTAGCTTCCAGCGTAACCAAGCAGAGCTTGATTTTAAGGATTTCCGCCGTACCAGATTCTCTTATGTCTCGTGTTTATTTGCCATCTACTCGTGCGATATGGCCGATGGCAGAGCCGATGGAAAAGGAAGCTGAAGAACTATTTGGAGTTAGTTTCCACTTAGGCCCTATTCTTCGTGAATCAGAGCTAAAATCTAATCTCTTGCCAGAGAATTGGGTCGGGTTTCCTTTGCGAAAGGGATACGTTTTTCCAAAAGAAGTTTATGGTTTACCTCATTCGCGTGCTGAGAAGAAAGATCTTCAGAAGAAAGTTGTTCCACGATGAAAAGTAGGAATCGGGATAGCTATGATTCTGATCTGACACTTTGGGAAATAGGCCCTTACCATGGGTCTCTTCCTGCTCCCATGAGAATGAGCCTTAGCTTAGATGGGGAAATTATTGCTTCCTGTAAGGTAGAGACAGGATTCCTTCATCGTGGTTTGGAAAAAACTTGTGAACTCCACCCTTGGCAAGCTGTTATCAGTTATGCGGATCACTTAGACCCCGAGGTCGCGGTTTTTGGGGAGCTAGCGGTTTGTTTGGCGGTCGAAGAGATTGGTGATATTGAAATTCCCCCGCGAGCTAAGAGCATTAGAATTATTCTTTGCGAGCTTAGTCGAATATCTGCACATTTGACCTTCATCGTTCGGATGGCGAAAGCCGTTGGTTCTGAAACTATTATTCATTACGTACTGCGAGACCGAGAAAAAATTCTGGACCTTTTTGAGTTGTTAACTGGGGCGAGATTCTCTCTGAACTTTCTGAGATTTGGAGGAGTCAACGCTGATGTTACGGATGGCTTCATCGAGAGAGTGCTCGAGGTGTGTGAAATGATCAGGATTAGAATGAGAGAGTACAATGATCTTTTCACTTTTAATCAAGGATTTTTGAATCGGACTTCCTGCTTGGCAGTTATTTCGCCCGAGTTGATTCGTACTTGCGGAATTACGGGTCCGAACTCTAGAGCGGCAGGTAACCCTTTTGATATTAGAAAAAACGCCGCCTACCTGGGTTATGATGAGCTGGACTTTGAGGTTCCCGTGGGACGGGGCGAAGGCGGAAGTATAGGGGATGTTCACGATCGATTTTTATTAAGACTCCGGGAAATTACGCAGAGTATGGAGATTTTGAAGCAGATAGCAGAAGCGGTTCCAATCGGAAATTATATCAATCCTAATATTGAAAAAGGTTACGTTGTTCCCGCGGGAGAGGCCTATTCTCGAATAGAGAGTTCGCGCGGTCTTCTCGGCTGTCACGTGGTCTCAGATGGAAAGTCCAACCCAAGTCGGATTCAGTTTCGGCCACCTACTTTAGCTAATTTGATGGCTGTCTCCTATCTCGTGCCGGGCATACGAATTGAGGATCTTCCAGTGGTTCTTTCGAGCCTGGATCTAGGAATTGCCGAGGCAGACCGATGACTTCTGGAATTTTGTGGGTAATTTCCTGGTGTGATTCCATTGGATTTCCCTCAGATCTGCCGCAATGGTTTTATGCTTTGGTCGCCTTGATCTGCATCTTTTGCTTTGTTGTTGTTCCTAGTGGGGCTCTTCTGACTTATATGGATCGGAAATTGAGTGCCGATCTTCAGGCACGGGTCGGGCCAAATCGTGCGGGACCCTCAGGTATTTTTCAGCCCTTGGCAGACTTGTTAAAACTTTTGCAAAAGGGATCCAAGAAAGAATGGCATTGGGGCGAGAACTTGTGGCTCGGTGTTCACACAATGGCTCTTTATTCGACCTTAGCAGTTATGCCGCTGGGGTCATTGGCTCTCTTGGTGGATACCGAAGTCAGTGCTTTTCTTCCTTACTGGTCAGCTCTGGTTTTGGCGCTCGGTACTATGTTATTAGGCCTAAGCCAAGGGTCAGTGCCAGGTTGGTTCGGCGGTATTCGAGTTGCGGCACAGACCCTCGCTGGTTCTTTTCCTGCCTTAGTCGCGTTGTTATGCGCCAGTGTGCGGGCGGGTAGTTTTAAATGGAGTGTATTAGCCGCATCCCAAGGTTTTTCACCTTGGACCTGGACAGTGGCAAGTAATCCATTTGAAACCATAGCATTTGGTGTTTTCGTGATCAGCGGTTTGGTTTTATTAGCTATTCCTCCATTAGATGGAGGGCTCTCTACTTCTGATATTCACGGCGGAGTTTCATCTCATCTTTACGGTCGGAGATTGAGTCTTTATCTCTTTGGAAGGTTTTACGGATTTTTTCTTTGGTCTGTAATTACCGTGGTTCTGTTCTTAGGGGCTTGGAGGCTACCTTTGGGTCTTTCAGAGAGTTTAGCTGAAAGTGAATCTTATAAACTCTTGGCGATTATTGAATTAGTTTTACTTCTATTTAAGACTCTTTCACTCATGCTCTTGATTACTTGGGTAGCAAGAGTGAATTCCAGAAGCCGAGTAGATCAGATTACAGATTTTACTTGGAAAGTCCTAAGTCCTTTTTCTTTGGTGGCACTGGTGGGCGCGAGTATTTGCGCAGGCTGGAGGGCTTTCTCGTGAGCAATTCAATTTTTGGAACGGTAGTCGTGTACTTTCGTTCTGTTTTCAAAGGGGCTTGGTCTATTGTTGGCTCTTGTATGACAGCTTTTCCTTATATTTTTAGATGGGGAGAAACACGCAAGGAAGTCACCGAAGGTTACCCCGACCCAGTATCGTCTAAAACCGCAGATGATCTACTGCCTCGAAGCCGAGGACTTTTGTTTAATGATATTGATCGTTGTACGGGTTGCCGTGAGTGTGAAAAGATTTGCCCCACTCAATGCATCACTATTGAAGAAGAGCCGGGCGCGGATGCATCGAAGACATGGGTTTCGGTTTTTGATATCGATTTTTCCAAATGTACTTTTTGTGGGCTTTGCGTGGAGAACTGTTTACCCGGGTCCTTAGTCCATACCAGGCAGTATGAAGGCGCCGCCTACAATTTGACTGATTTGGTAGCAAGTTTCGGAAGAGGGCAAATTACGCCGGAACATCGGGCGAAATGGGCGGCACTAAGGCAGATGAGCGAAAGTGATGAGGTTGTTTTATGATGGGATGGGTCTTCGCGGGCATCACACTTTCAGCTGTTCTAATGGCTACATTTGTAAGTCATGTGAGACAAGCTATTTTGGCACTCTGGGTAGCGGGTTTAGGAGTGGGAGCCATGTATCTCACAGTGGGGGCAGAGTTTCTGGCAATTATCCAGTGGATTGTATCCACCGTGGTTACTATTTCCTTTGTATTTTTTTCAGTAATGTTTGGGGAGTACAATCCCCCGAAACCCGCCGCCAAAGGAGAAAATATCTTAATGGTAGTTTTGTCGCTTTTGTTAGGGGCGGCCTTTGCAGCGGTAATTTGGTTAGGTTCTGGAGGATTGCCCGAAAGCGCGCTTGTGCCAGCAGGAGCTGTCACGGATTTAGCTTTAGTTGGTAGAAAGCTAACTCAGGAAAATCTTCTTTCGCTGGAAGTACTCGCTTTGACGTTGTTTTTGGTATTGGTCGGTGGCGGTGTGATTGCTCGCTCGGAAAAAAGAGGTTAGTCAGATGATGCTTGTAGCTGGAATCATCGGTGGATTGGGCCTGGTTTGTATGATTTCCCGAAAGACCGTTCTTGGTCTCTTGATAGGAGTGCAACTTTTAATTCTAGGTTCCACCATGATGTTTGTCTTAGCTGGAATATCAGCCGGCCTTCAGATTCAAGGTCATATATTTGGCCTCTTCATTACTTTAGGAGGAGTAGCCCAATTGGTAGTAGGTTATGCTCTTGCGGTGCGATTATTTTTTCTTAAGAAAAGCATATCTATGGATGAATTGCGGGCATTGAAACAATGATTGGCGCAGGAAACTCTTTAACCTCGATGGCCATCTGTCCACTTATACTCCTTTTGCTTGGAGTTATTGCTGCCACTTGGGGCAAGCGTCTTCTTGGAAAAGGAAGCTGGTTAGCATGGGCGGGTCTTCTTATTTTGCTTTCAAGCATTGGACTGGATAGCGGCATTTTTTTAAATGAAGAGTTTAAAATAAAGGTTTGGTCTGCGGGCTGGATATTGTCGCGCAACGAAGTGGGAGCCATTACTGTAGGGGTCTTTCAGGATTCGCTCAGTAT
>JBDSKY010000212.1:0-10639 GCA_039916675.1 Bdellovibrionia bacterium | reverse complement strand
AAAGATTCCTCGCCTTTCATTCCTTATTTTATCCTTCGTAAGATTTCGGGTAACGAGCCAGGGTATCGCTAATAAGGGAATTGGAAATAATTTAGAAAGTGCTACCCAAGTTAATATGCCCCAACGGGCCACATCTCCATAAGGAGAGCGATTAGAACTACTCCGTTCCAGCAAAGTCCATACACAAACCGCCAGGATGAAAAGATTTACCTGACCGTATGCTAAATCTATCAAAAGGGGACGAGAAACGAACGCTACCCCCAAGAAACTCAAGCCGAGCGAAAGAGGAAGATCTTCTAGCGCTAGACGCTTACTAAACTCTTTCGCGATAAAACCTACGGCCACGACCTTGGCAGCGCACCAAATAGCCAGCGCAACATTCTTCGACAATGCCGCTAGTGGAGCCAAGCACCACGCAAACCCAGGTCCATATAAAAATCGATCAGGGCTCACTGTATATATTTCAGCGCCTCGACCAATGAGAACTAAATGCCAGGCTTGGTAGAAAACCAAAAAATCATTAGCCCCCTTAGAAAAAGCATCAAAGACTCCGAAGGCAATTACAAGGGTGAGTGCGATTGCTCCAGTCAGGAATACGGCTCTTGAGCGCATACTTCTTGTCATCACTTTTAGGACGTTTGCATGAGCTCAAAAAAGCTACGCCCGGCCTCAGGTGTAAGAAAAGAAAATAAAGGACTTTCATATTCTTCTTCTAACGCAATGAGTTTACGCTTAAGTTGAACTTCGGGGCGGGTAGGATCCGCGGTTCCCATAAACCCACCCATGGACTGACAGCATTGGATGCGGTGACATGGAATCAAAATCGGGAGAGGATTTTTCTTAAGAGCTTGTCCAACTGCTCTCGAAGCAGATCTATTGCCAAGCCTTGCTGCTACCCAACCGTAAGTTCGAGTTTGCCCGTGCGGGATTAAGGATATGGTCTTGTATACTTCTCTTTGAAAACTGCTCCACTCACTTTGGTCAATCAGGTCCCAAGGAATGCGCCCTAAAGGCTCACCTTGATAAAAATACCCTCGAATAGCGTCTACTAATTCTCCAAAAGGTTCTGGAAGTTTAACTTTATCATAAATAACGAAGCGATTAGTCGACCATTCGATCCGATGAAGTAGCTCATCTGAGTTCCAACTCATCAGGATAGTGCCAAAACTGACGGGAAAGTAAAAATGGTTCAAGTTCAGAGACCCTCGTTGTCTTTTGTAAAACTAAAAAATAAAGTTTGGAAAAGGCTGGCGACAAGTTTGTCATTCGCAAGATGGAATTTCAATTGGTTTATGGTATTTTAGAAAAACTCAGATGGAAAATTTATTATCGCAGTATTCTAATTATTTTACAGTTTTAAAGGAATGGCTTCTTGCCCTAAGCGTTATTCCTGCCACAGTATTAGTGAATAGTGGTCTTCGGTCTCTCATTAATAACCCTGAGAAGTGGCCTAAACGCTGGCCAGTGAGCTGGCGGCAAACATTCTTCGCTCACCACCTCTGGCCCTCAATCTCTAATATTATCTATGTTTTAGGACTAGCTTTTATCGTAGAGCTGGCACCGCTTCATGGCCGGGCCCAATCCTGGCTAGCCAGTATCTTTTTTGTTTTAAGCGTACTGCTCGGCCTAAGGCTTGTTCAACGCACCGCACTTATTGGAGTGGAATGGGCCTCTCATAAAGTTAGACGGGATGAAACATTTGACGTGGGGTTTGTACCTTTATTCCAAAATGTCATTACTATTTTTGTAGCTTTGACCGGCGGAATTGTTGTTCTAAAACATTTCAATTACGATGTGGTTTCACTGGTTACCGCTCTGGGAGTGAGTTCCTTGGCTGTTGGTCTGGCTGCTAAAGACACTCTCTCCAACATGATTTCAGGCTTCATCCTTATCATCGACCGGAATTTAAAACCCGGCGACCGCATCAATCTTGGTGGAACCGTAGGAGATGTGAGAGAAATAGGACTTCGGAGCACGAATATCAGAATGACGGATAATAACACTCTGATCGTCCCCAACTCAGAGCTTGTAAACAACCGTATCTTAAATCTTTCCATTCCTAGTCGAGAAACCAGTTCGACGTTTCAAATTCGCGTGCCTTGCGATGTGCCTCTTGCCAAAATAAGGACCATTTGCCTTCAAATAACCAAACAAATGGAAAAACTTTCCAAAGATAGATCCACCTGGGTCGGCCTAACGAGCTTAGCCGAAGGTCATCAATTAATTGGGATTTCGATTTGGATTTCAGACTACACTGAGGCTTCAAATGCTGTTTCTGATTTCAACGAAAAACTCCTCGCTTGTTTGAGTCAAGAAAACATCCCACTCATTACAAGAAACCCTTACGCTTAACGAAGACTGCTCGGAAATAAAAAGTTCATATATATTGTTCACTTAGCTTAATCGCCGCCCGTTCTCGGAAGAAACTAAACGCGTTCAATCTTGAGGTGAAATGCAAAATATTTTCGCTTGTTTATCGTTTTTAGACAAGATAACGTCCCCGGCAATAAAGATTATAAATCTGTAGGAGATCTGACCTTTGCCACCCTATGTAGTACTGGCCAGAAAATGGCGTCCAGCACAGTTTGCGAATATTGTAGGACAAAGTCACATTGTGCGGACTTTGACCAATGCAATCCGTTTGGAACGAATCCACCAGGCCTATCTTTTTACAGGTGCACGAGGAGTGGGCAAAACTTCAATAGCACGAATATTTGCAAAAGTAGTTCGCTGTTCCAATATTCAAGATGAAAATGGAACTTTAAAATCATGCGATCATTGTCCCAATTGTAAAGAGATCACTGCCGGCAGCAGTGTTGACGTCATTGAAATTGATGGCGCTTCTAACAACGGAGTAGAGGCCGTACGAGAAATCCGAGAGAATGCGAAATACATGCCCTCGTCCGGCTCTCGTAAAATTTACATTATTGACGAAGTTCACATGCTCACTACCGCAGCATTTAATGCTTTATTGAAGACGCTAGAAGAGCCGCCTTCGCATGTTATCTTTATCTTTGCCACCACAGAACCCCACAAAATTCCTGCAACCATCCTCTCACGCTGTCAGCGGTTTGATTATCGAAGAGTCAACCTTACTCAAATTCAAACCCGCTTAAAAGAAATCACTGAGGCAGAAGGTATTGACGCAGAAACGGGCGCACTTGCTCTCATCTCACGAGCTGCAGAAGGAAGTATGCGTGATGCACTTTCTTTACTCGATCAAGTCATTGCTTTTGCAGGTTCCCAGGTTTCAATTGATTCTGTTCGTGAAAGCGTTGGCCTTATTGATGGCCAAGTTATTCTAGGAATCTTAGCTGGCATATTTAAGCGCGAACCCATTCAGGCGCTCAAATTAATTGAGCAAGCTTTTGAAGATGGCCATGACCTTAGAGTTTTAACACGCAGTTTGATTGAGTTTCTTCATGGAGCATTGCTGGCAAAGATAGGCTCAACCAACTCTGGCGCCCTTGAATTTTCTGAAGAAGAATGGAAAGAACTTAGGTCTATCTCAGAATTACGTCCACTCGAAGAAATTGAACTGGTCTTTCAGGTTCTTCACCAAGGCTTAGAATGGGTAGCGAAATCTCCCCAACCTAAAATTGTTTTAGACGTTTTAACTATAAAGTGCGCCAGTGCCGACGCCTTATTATATGTTGACTCAATTTCTCAGCAAAGCCCCCCTCCTAACATGCCTCAGCCTGGTACATCTTCGGCTACGTCTTCAATCCCCAAACGAGTAGAAATCCCCCGCAAGGAAGGATTATCTGCCACGGCAGCTTCTTCTATTACTTCTATTCTTAAAGCACTGCCGCAATCTCCAGTGCCTAGCCCTGAAATACCTATTTCATCTGCCAGTGGTAAGGCGACTCCTCAACTGAAGGACTCGAAAAAAACTTGGGAAGGCATGATAGAATTTGTTCGAAAAACTCGTCCACTTCTTGCTTCTATTCTAGAGCACGCCTGCGATACGCAATTGCCCGACGAAAACCCTGCAGCGGCTGATAGACTTTTAATTATAAATTTTTCTTCTCAAAATGGATACTTTCGCGAACAACTTCAGTCCCGCAATTATCAGGACCAGTTGATGAATTTAAATAAGGAATACTTTGGAGGCCCTGTCAGACTTCAACTTGACATCAAAAATCAGGGAGAAAGCTTAATTCATCGGCGGGAACGTGAAAAAAAGGAACAAACTGATCTCATAAAAGAAAGAATTCAGAACCATCCCATTATCTTGGAAGCAAAATCTCTTTTTGGGGGTGACTTAGGCCCGATTGATGTGCTGGAAGGAAATCATGCAAACCGCTAGCTCGAATCATCATGATCGGCATGATCCTGTTGCCAAGCTTATTTTTGAACTCTCTAAACTTCCTGGTATTGGAGAAAAAACGGCAGCGCGCCTTTCCTATTTTATTTTGAAGCAAGATGAGTCCTACGCCCGATCGTTGGGAGAAGCCGTTATTAATGCAAAACAAAAAACAAGTCTTTGCAATCATTGCTTCACTTTTACAAATATGGAAGTTTGTAAGATCTGCTTGAATCAACAAAGAGACCATGGACTCATTTGTGTTGTTGAACGCCCTACTGACGTACACTCTGTAGAACAATCAGGTAATTACCGCGGCATGTACCACGTACTTCATGGGGCACTCTCACCTTTGGATGGTATTGGCCCGGAAGACTTAAAAATAAGGGAACTTCTTTCCCGATTGCATGAAAGTGCAATTCCGGTCCGCGAACTGATCCTTGCTGCCAATCCTAGTGTAGAAGGCGAAGCTACTTCCATCTATCTTTCAAGGTTAATCAAACCTTTTGGAATACGTATAACAAAACTCGCACATGGTCTTCCCGTAGGCGGATTATTAGAATACACTGACAAACAAACTATCAGTAAGGCCTTGGAAAACCGAGTGGAGATCAACTGAGTGAGCTTCATCAACTACGCGACAAAAGAAATTAACTGTAAAGTAATCTATTTTGGGCCAGGACTTAGTGGCAAGACTACAAATATCCAATACATCTACGAGAACACCCAGCAAGATCATCGAGGACGACTCGTCACTCTGAGCACAGAGAACGAGCGCACTTTATTTTTTGACTTCTTACCTTTGGCAATCGGGGAAGTGAAGGGTTACAAGACTCGATTTCATCTTTACACTATACCGGGCCAAACCTTTTACGAAGTATCGAGACAGTTTATTCTCAAAGGCGTGGACGGTATTGTTTTTGTCGCGGATAGCCAATCCGAAAGAATGGAATCAAACATTGAATCATTTGAGTCACTAGAGAAAAGCTTAGAGAAACAAGGCTACGATCTCAATAAGCTTCCTCTAGTACTACAGTATAACAAAAGAGACATGTCAGGGATAGTTACGGTACGCGAACTTGAATCAACATTTAATCCAATGCAACGGCCGTACTTTGAAGCGATTGCAAATAATGGACAAGGCGTCATGGAGACCCTGCAGTCCATTAGCCAATCCATTATTCGCGAACTTAAGGGGGGAGAAATAACGTGAAGAAAGAAACCATCAGGAAGTTCAAAAAGATCTTCGAGACTCAGCGGGACAAAATACTTTTGAACAATCGAGTGGCGCGGGAAGACTTTAGCGTGTGTGCAGATGACAGATACGATGAAATCGACCAGGCAACTACCGATATCGAACAATCCATGAGGATGCGCCTGAGAAATCGGGAAACCCTCTATATTAAGAAAATTGACGAAGCCCTACGAAGAATCGAAGAGGGTACCTTTGGCGAATGCGATGAATGCCAGGAAGATATTGAATTAAGAAGACTAGAAGCTCGCCCCACTGCAACCCTTTGCGTATTCTGCAAAGAAGAACAAGAACGCAAAGAAATTCTGACTGCTGTCGGAAGAGAACACAAAAGCTTAGGCACAACATTCTCAAGAAAATTAGCGTAAGAGATTACTAAAAGATGTTTTGGGCCGGGGATCCAAAATCCCACCGGCCCAAGACACTTTCTTATTGGTATTGTAATGCTTGATTTATATTTAGTCTTCCGCCTGTGATTAATTTACTTACCAAGCCTGGTAAGCGATCTACTGAATTTAATAGGGCTGCCTTAATTTGTTTATAATTCCAATTAGGGTGGGCGGACCAAAGCAAAGCCGCAGCTCCTGCCACGTGGGGGCAAGCCATGGAAGACCCCGATAATACTTTATACTTACCACCAGGTACAGTGCTGTAAATATCTACCCCAGGAGCCGCAAGATGGGTAGTTCGTTTACCGTAGTTGGAGAATGAAGCTAATTCATCATCAGCGTCGGTTGCAGCTACGGAAATCTGGTTATCCATCGCAAAACCAGCAGGGAAATCCGCACCTGGACCATCATTATCATTGCCTTCATTGCCGGCGGCCGTAATGAACAGAACATCCTTCTTTTTAGCACGCTCAAAGGCTTCCCGAAGCATTAGATTATCAGCTCCGGTCTTATCGCCAGGGCCTCCCCAGCTATTATTCAAAACCTTTGCTCCATGACTTACAGCATAATCAATTGCTCGGATGGCGTCTGCAGTCGTACCATCACCTTCTCCTGATAAAAACTTCAGCGCCATAAGAGACACTCTCTGGTTCACTCCAGAAATTCCGACTCCATTGCCGCCAACAGCTCCAATTGTCCCCGCCGTATGTGTACCGTGCTCATTATCGTCGTAAGGAAGACCATCCTTATGAACAAAATCGTAACCCACCAAATCTCCTTTGGAAGGATTCGGGTTCCGCCACATATTAAACGCCAAGTCTTCGTGATTGTAATCGATGCCAGTATCAATATTGGCTACAATAACGGACTTACTTCCTTTATTGGTTAGCCAAGCAGCTAAGGCCCCCACCTTTGTAATTCCATATAGCCTGGATAATTTTGGATCGGCTTGATAAGGAATATCTTCAGAGGCAAGGCTCTGAATTTCAGGTCTTATCGCTGCCCGCGGCTTTCCCCTTCCTCCACGCACTAAACCTAAAAGCTTACAGCTGGAAAAGAAGGACAAACTCCCCGCAGGTGAACACTCTTCTTCCTCTGTTTCCTGAACTTCCTGAAATTTTTGAGACAGCACCGGCAATATGTGAAGAATATAATTAGGCTGAGCATACTCGACTGAATCGTTTTTTCGAAGTCTTTCAACAACATCTTGAACATGATCTTCTTCATCTAAAAACAGCTGCTCAAACCCTGCCTGCTGATCAGAAAAGCGGTTTACACTTCGAACGCCCATGGAATCATAAAAGGAATTTACTTGAGCACGGTTCCTTACAACACTTTCTTTATACTTTACCAGCACTTCACCAGGAACAAAATCAGCTCCTTTAGCTATAGGACTAGAAAACAATGCTAATAAAAACAACAGACAGGTTGCGGGTTTGTGCATGGAGGTCCTCTCTCTAACTCTAGTGTTTAAATATCGTGTAACGATAGTGATAGAAGAAATTTATATCGAAAACAAAAAAAAGGGCAGGCCTTTTTTGGGCCTGCCCTATCTTCTACATTATTAATTCTCTAATTACTGACTTTATTCGGTATAATTTAGAGCTTTTAATACATTCATCCGACCACCCGAGATTGTCTTGTTAGCCAATGCCGGTATTTTATCCACTGTTTTCATCAAAACGTCTTTGACCTTCTTATAATTCCATTTAGGATGCATGGACCAAAGAAGAGCAGCTCCACCGGCAACGTGTGGGCAAGCCATGGAAGTTCCAGACAAGCTTGCATACTTTCCCCCCGGTATAGTGCTATAAATATTCACACCCGGAGCAGCCAAGTGGGTAGACTTCTTTCCGTAATTTGAAAAGAAAGCAAGAGAATCTCGCTCGTCTGTCGCGGCAACCGCAATCAAATTATCATTGTCAAAAGCCGCAGGATAGTCGGCATCTGAACCATCATTATCGGCTCCGTCGTTACCTGCTGCTGCAATAAACAAGACGTCTTTTGTTTTTGCTCTATCAATCGCATCCTTGAGCGCCTGATTATCTGGATCGCCCTTTCCGCCCCAACTATTACTTAAAACCTTAGCCCCATGGTTGATCGCATAATCAATTGCCCGAATCGCATCCGCTGTAGTCCCACTTCCATCGCCGGAAAGGAACTTCAGAGACATTAACGATACACGCTGATTGACTCCAGAGATTCCAATACCGTTACCGCCTACTGCTCCAATGGTTCCGGCCGTATGAGTGCCGTGTTCATTGTCATCGAAAGGAAGTCCATCGTTATGCACAAAATCAAAACCAACCACGTCATTCTTATCGGTTGGTTTTGGGTTACGCCAAATATTGAAAGCTAAGTCGTCATGATTGTAATCAATTCCAGTGTCAATATCTGCAACGATAACGTCCTTACTTCCCTTGGAGACGTCCCAAGCTTCAATTGTATGGGTCTTGGTCAATCCATAAGCCTTAGCTAGCTGAGGATCTACAATAGCCGGTACAATATCCATTGGAGGCATCTTCAAGTTCGGCCGTGTACTAGGACTTCCCGGATTGGAAGGACTGTCTGGCGCTCCTGGTTCCGTAGGATCAGGATTCCCTGGCTGAGAAGGAGGAGTATCGCTGTCACAACCTGGAGGAAACTGAATTCCAGGAAACCAACAAGGCGTTCCTTGCGCCTTCACTATACCCTCTTCATCTGAACGGTCTGCATTCACCAACTGAATGGGCAATGCATGCAAAATATAATTAGGTTGAACATATTCAACCGAATTACTTCCCGCCAATACCTCCATCGCATCTTCTACTTTGGCAGAATCATCTAAAACTAAATGTTCAAAACCTGACATCGATCCAGAGTAGTAATGAACAGATTTAACACCAATAGAATCATAAAGCGCGTTTACCTCAGAACGTGCCCTCACAACTCCATTTTTATACTTTACTATTACTTCGCCAGGCCTGTATTCCCCACCAAAAACGGAATTACCAACCATGAGAGTTAAGATTAAGAGCACAGCCTTCCTTGGTCTAAGCATTTTTCGCTTCCCCTTTATATGTTTACCCAGTATTTGAGACAAGAAAACCAAACTGCGTAGTAAGTAGTTTATTGAGCGAGCGGCAATTTGCAAATTTGACGCGAATATTTATTTTTTCGTCGGCATATTGCTTTCTCCCAAAACTCCGTTACACTGTGCCTATCTCATCAAAGACTATCTAAGATCTCAGACCCTCTTTTCAGGCAGGGGAAATAATTCAATTGGGCATTACTCGGCAATCAAGAAAGTCCTGCCTAACCTAGGCGGACAGGCCTTTCCCAGACGCGAGAATATTTTTTCTAAATGAGCCTTACAATAAAATCTTCAGCAAAATTTCAAAGTTCACGCTCTTGCTGCCTTCGGACGTAAGACGGAATATCATATTCGTCATCGGTCAAATTGGTAATACCCAAGCGATGTGCTATGGCACGAGCGCGCGCTAATTCACCGCCTTCGGTCCCTGGAGACTTTGCTCCTGCTTCTCCAGGCATCACTGGCGCAGTCGGCATTGCTGCAATACTCGCCACCAAAGAACCATCACTTGGAAGGTTAATGGTTGCGCTCTCAGTGTTGCCAAAGAACCCTTCACTACTGGAATTCGCAGTGGTCTTTGACGGCGTGCTTGAAGCAGACACGGTATCTGCAGATATCGGAACAGGGGCAGGCGGAGGAGTCGAAGATTGCGCCTGTATTTCGGCTACTTGCGTACTTTGCTTCGTCTGACCGACCATATTTGGATTCATCACAGTATAGACAGAATTGCTCTTAGAATTTCCTAATCCCGTCGCAATCACTGTAACTTTGACGCGTTCCTCAAACGCTGCATCAATAACCGTTCCAAAAATGATTTCTGCATCTTCATGTGCGGCTTCCATTATTAATGTAGTGGCTTCGTTGACCTCATGGATCTTTAAGCTATCTCCACCCGTAATATTGATTATAATTCCGGTGGCACCATCAATTGAGACGTCCTCTAAAAGCGGACTAGAAATAGCATTGGTCGCCGCTTCAACTGCTCGGTGTTCTCCTTCGCCATACCCAATCCCCATGAGGGCTAATCCCTTGTTTTGCATAATCGTCTTTACGTCTGCAAAATCGCTGTTGATTAACCCGGTATGGTTAATCAGGTCTGAGATGCCTTGAACGGCATTTAACAACACCTCGTCGGCCTTCTTGAAAGCGTCCATCATAGATAGAGTCGCTCCAGAAATAGCCAATAATCTTTGATTGGGAATAGTGATCAGGGAGTCGACATTCTCTCGCAATGCGTTCATGCCGTGCTCGGCATGTTTCATTCTCTTTCTTCCTTCAAAGAGAAAGGGTTTGGTCACGACACCTACGGTAAGTGCACCCACTTCTTTTGCGATCTTTGCAAAGATAGGTGCCGCACCAGTTCCAGTGCCGCCCCCCATTCCTGCAGTAATGAACACCATATCAGCACCTGCAAGGATTTCAGATATTTTCGCATAATCCTCGAGCGCGGCGTTCCGGCCCACTTCTGGATTTGCACCTGCGCCTAACCCCTTGGTCAATTCCTGACCAATTGCCAGCTTCACGGTAGCCAAAGAAGCATCAAGTGCCTGCCGGTCCGTGTTGGCCGTAATGAACTCCACACCTTCGAGACCAGTCCGAATCATTGTGTTTACGGCGTT
>JBDSKY010000211.1:0-6474 GCA_039916675.1 Bdellovibrionia bacterium | reverse complement strand
TTCGTTCTTCGGTTTTATCTATTCCAGGAGATCACCATTAAGCAGCGCGCTGGGCCTGCCTTCCCATAATCTCAAATGCGATTTGGGTTAGCTCCTCATCTGACCGCTTTGCTTCATCAACTGACATTGCCATGTTCTGGGCAGTTTGTTGCAATCCAGCGGTTGCAGCGTATGCCTTCAAGGTTCCAAAGGCTGAGATCCAGTAATGGAGTGCAAGTTGCCCGCTAGCAATAATTCCTAGATCGCGTGCCATATCATCAGGAGCTTGCTGTCGAATCTCGCGAGCTACCTCGACATGAGCTTTCACTATTCGATTTTGCTGCTCCTCGGCGCCACCCACTTCTTGAAGCGCTTGGTCGATTCGCGTAGACCACTCTTGCGAGGTTTTATTCCCGTGTTCAAGACAAGTTTTGAGACGGGGATGATGAACGTCGTTCTGAATTTCAGTTGTTGATTTGGCAGCAATCTCACTTCCGCTTTTTGCCGCGGCCAAACCCTTTTTTACAAGTTGTGTTAATGAATTTTTGTTCATTCTTTTTCCTTATCTTTTTGTTGTACTAGTATTTTGTAATTCAACCCATTTGATAGGTGATGCGAAGTTCATACTCGGGCGACGTATCAGCTGCAGGTCATAAAAAAATTTGTGTGAGGTTATTACAGGTTCAACTAAGCGAGGCAAAAAATTTTTTTGCCTCGCTTAAGTTGTTATTTTAAGCTTTACCGCATGATTGTGTATGCGGTCCAAAATATTTTTTTTGCTGGTGATTATGGAGCTGTGACTGTGGTCGAATCGAGACTTACTGCAGTGCCCGCTAAAATCCTGCCTTTGATTGAAGCTCCGGTTTTGAGTACGATTGAAGTCGCCGAAATTATCGTGCCTTTAAAAACCGATGTTGTGCCTAGATCCGCCGCTGCGTAAACCTGCCAATAAATGTTTTGCGCGAGCGCACCACCGGCAAGAATGACCTGCACCCCTGAACTGACAGTAAGACCCTGTGCAATCTGAAAGATCCAAACATCATTTGCACCGCCCGTAAGTGTAACATTGGTTGGTATGAGAACTGAAGAGCTCCATTTATAGGTGGCGGGGCCTAAATTGAGTCCGCCGATATTTCCAGCGCCTAGTTCGGTGACATCAGCCGCCCGCCCAGCAGCATTCGTATAAGCAGTGCCTTTGTCAAGGATGGCCGTACTGAGTTGGGATGCAGCAGTAACATAACATGGTGCTGGACCCGCGGCATCGACGGAATTAATTGTCCCAGTGACTTCCGCGCAAGTAAGGTGGTTTCCCGCTCCAGTGCCAGGGCTTAATCCCACATTCCCGGTTACAGGGGAAGTTGGCACATTTGTAATCGCTGATTCCGCCAAGATTACGTAATTAGCCGCAGTTCCCAGGGTTACGGGAGTTGGTCCTTGGCCCAAGCCACCCACGCCTGTACCTGCACCTGCAGCGCTCACAGTGGACGTCACTGCGGGTCCTCCGCAGCTTAGATCTACGATGCCCATAAGAACACACAATGCTAAACACGGGGCTTTACCCGAGATCCTAGACGAATTTTGATTTTTCATGATTTCCTTTGAAAGGCCTGAATTTATTAACTGTTGCTATATATTATATGTTGACTGAAAACCGAGGGAAGCACAAGTTAATTAAAAGTTTGATGGAGTTGCTTAGGAAATCATTCGCTAATATGAGAAATTATTCTGTTCATACCTCTTAATGCATTCGGGCTTTCTTTTGGAGAAATTTTCGACGAACTCCTGTATTCATAGGAAAGTTTGTCTCGGCGATGTTCGGAGCGTTCGCTTTAGGTTCGTTAGTTTCTGTGCAGCTGTTCGCCTTGGGGGGAGTGGGCAGCCGTGTTGTGGCTTTGCCTAGCTTCTTCGGGGTTTGCCCTACTGATGATATTGGCGAGGTTTTGATTACCATTGATTACCCATGAGAAAAAGTGTCTAGTTCCCGGGTATTATGATCAGATCCGGTCGATTCAATAGCAACTGCGATAACAGCAGTATCGAGATTATTTCCGAGAGCACCTTAGGCCAGCCCGCTTTGGTAAGGATTGAGCAAGAGGAATATTCCGCGCTGGAACAGGATCCTAACACGATCTTAATTTTAGAGAAGGTAGCAGGGGAGCTTCTCCTGAAGAATCTACCTTTAGGAATTGCCTTAACTCCCTGCAAAAGTATTCAGCCACTGGATGATTTAGATGGGGACTTGGATATCCCAATTTTGCCGTCACGATTTGAAGGGATTGCACCGTTTAGGATTTACCATTTAGGTAGGGGACGTGCAGGAGTGGTTTTCAGTTGGTATTGCACTAAGGATTTCTGGCGTAATGAGTTTGGCTATAGTTGGAAACTGCAGAGGGCAAGGGCGACTGTCTTAGCGCATCGAAAGAGTTTATTCGGAGTTCGTTTTCATCGGTTCATTGATTACGGATATATGGCAGGGGTTGAGTTTGCTTGGACGACTCACTCTAGTGGTGTGGAATCAGTAATGAAGCTAGCTTACGAAATCAGCGAAGCGGTCCATTCGATGATCGAAGAAGCTCTGAGACCCAAGGTGGAAGAGGACTGGAGCGAAGCGGAGTACATTCGGACCACGCTGATTCCGCTCCTAAAAAACATGGGATTTCGGAATGTCGTGTTCCATCACGGGCCGCGAGAGTTCGGCTGGGATATTTTGTTCTCCCGTCAAACTGAGTTTGGGATACCGGAATACTGGGCTGCCCAAGTAAAGCTCGGGAACGTATCGGGAAGGTCCAATTCTTTTATTGACCTTATTGTTAACCAGGCCCAAGAAGCTTTTAAAATTCCTGTGCTGGATCTTCAGACTAAATCCAAGATTTGGATCTCTAAGTTTGTGGTTATAATTACGGGTAGATTTACAGAAAACGCGGTTGAGAAGCTCTGTGAGAAAATTGAAAGTCATTCGTTGAGAAATAATTTAATTTTTGTGGATGGTGAAAAAATACAGGAACTCATTCACAGTTCAGGTCCTGCAAGGCGACCTCGCAGACGGCGGCATCTTAATGCATCAAGTCAAATGTCTGAAGCATTTTGACGAAAAAATTGAGAACTTGTTACAGACTTTTATTTCTGTAGGCAGTATCCTTTTAATTCGTTTTTATTTTGACCGATATTTGGGCGGCCTTACCTTATAAAGGGGAAGTATGGAATCTAATGTTGAAGCGCTCTTTTTGAAAAAGAAAATAGAGAGAAACAAAAGAACTCCTAAATTTAATTTGGGTATCCCTTTTCTGCTTCCTGAGTGGAAGAAGTTGCTCTCCCCGCAATATCTCAAAGAAGATTTTGTTGCCGGGACGCTTGTAGCTTGCGTAGCGATACCCCTATCTCTGGCAATTGCCCTGGCAAGTGGTGTCGATCCAACCGTTGGACTTGTGTCAGCGATTGTTGGAAGTATTGTTTGCGCATTGTTCGGCGGTACACCTTGTGCGGTGAGTGGTCCGGCCGTCGCAATGGCCGTTTTAGTCGCTTCTATTGTCCAGGATTTTGGATTAGGAGGCCTGTTCTTTGTAGGTGTTGGTTGTGGAATATTACAATTATTCACTGGAATATTCAGATTTGGACAACTAGATAAAGCAATTCCTCTTCCTGTTATCTCTGGATTTACGGCCGGGATCGGAGCCATTATTTTCATCGGTCAGTTGCCGCGAGCTTTAGGGCTTCCCGCACCCGATCAGTCCCATGTTATTGATGTTGTGACACATATTTTGGACTTCATTCATAAAACCCACCTTCCTGCACTTGGGCTGACTCTTTCAACTCTGTTGCTTGTCTTTGGTTTACCTAAACTCTTTCCAAAAAAAGTTCCGGTTTATGTGATTGCTGTCCTGGTACCTACTATTTTGTCTCAATTTCTGGGATTACAAGTTGAAACCGTTGGAAATATTCCAGGTTCCCTTTCGATACCGAAATTTCCTGTGTTCCCGACATCTGGTTTTGTTAAACTGTTCTCAGCCACATTTGTCGTCTATGCAATTGCTAGTTTGGAGTCTCTTCTTTCGTCCAGTGCCGTAGACAAGTTATCATCGGGGAAGAAACATGACCCGAATCAAGAGCTTATTGGGCAGGGCCTAGGAAATATAGTTTCTGCGATGTGCGGGGGAATTCCTGTCACTGGAGTCATCATTCGATCCGCATTGAATATTCAAGCAGGTGCAAAAACGAGAAGATCAGCACTTATCCATGCTGGTATTATCGTTCTGACTATCTATTTTCTGGCACCCTGGATGAGTAGAATTCCAGTTTCTGTGCTCGCCGGCATCTTACTGGCGGTCACGTTGCGCATGATGAATCCTTCGGAAATCCTAAGTCTTTTCCGCACCTCAAAAAGCGATTCTTCAATCTATCTCATTACGTTTCTAACTATTGTTTTTGTGGACCTACTGGTTGGGATACAAGCGGGTGTAATTGCTGCTTTATTGATTGCTGCGATACGAATTGGATTACCGCAGGTTCTTGTACATAGTTACAACGATCAAGGTCCGGTAGAAGTCTCTATCAAAGGCGCCGTTACTTTTATGGCCTCGTCAAAGATTGGCCAGGTGAAGTCTAAAATTTTGCAGTTAGATACCACTCATGGGGTTGTTTTAGATCTGTCTGATGTCAAGGTGATGGATATAACCGGGGCAACTCTGCTGTACGAGTTATTTGAATATTTAGAAAAAAGGAAGGTTCGTTTTGCTCTGAGAGGAGTATCTGCAAGAAATAGGGAAATGTTCTCGACCTTGAGCAATGAATTGAAACTTGATAAATTATTTGCGAATAATGAAACAGATGTACTTTCTCTAATAGGGGAAAGTGATGGATCGTCTAAGTTAGATCGAATTTCTTATGGAGTCCAAAAATTTAAACGGGAGTCGAGGGATGATTATCTCAGCTTATTTAAGGATTTGGAATTTAATCAAACTCCGCATACTCTTTTTATTACCTGCTCGGACAGTCGTATTAATCCGAATTTAATTACATCTACGGATCCAGGGGAATTGTTCGTCGTTAGAAATGTTGGAAATATTATCCCGCCATCTGGCAAGGACAACACACCTGCCGAAGGTGCTGCGATTGAATTTGCGGTCGGGATCCTAGGCGTAAAAGAGATCATTGTCTGCGGGCATTCGTCATGCGGTGCCATGAAGGCAGTGATAGAAGGTAATATTTTTGACAAAACCAACACGGATCTGTACCCTAATATTTCGATGTGGTTGCAACAGACCGCGTCTTTGAAGAAAAAAGTAAGCTCCGATATTTCGTTAAAACAGCTGACTGAAGAGAACGCGAGATTACAAATTGACAACCTTCGAACTTATTCTCTCGTTCAACAAAAGCTCGCCTCGAATGAGTTGAAGATTTCAATCTGGTATTACGATATCGGACAAGCTGAAATCGAGAAATGGAACGAAGATAGTCAGCAGTTCCTGGTGTATGGAGAGGACCTCTCGGTCTAAGAAAGAATTTGTCCTGGACACTGTTGTGTTCACGGACTTATAACTTACCAAAGCGATAAAGTACTTATCTGTTTGTGTAATTACTCGCCTAGGCAACCTTTTTGACCTCCTGCTCCTTAGGCTCCTCTAAACTCTTAAACTGGATGACCTGATCCAAATCTGAATAACAAACAACACCAATAAGCTGATTTGCCTCTTTCACAGGAAGCGCCCGCGCGGGTGTAGCAAGTAGATTTGGAATGATCTGGCTGACGCTATCATCAAGGCTTAGTGTCTGAGCGACTTCTGCTTTGGCGTCCTTAACCAAAATTCGCGACCAATTCGATTTCGGGAGCTCGCGCAAGCGGTCAAGAATAAGTAGGGCCGGGGTTTGAGACAGTGTAGCAACGGGAAGCACCGATGTTTTCAATTTTAGCATTTGGTCGGCGGCTTCTCGCAATGTGGCGCGTTCGTCAATCGGTGGAACTCGCGTAATAATTTCAGAGACTCGTAAGCCCTCGATCAAACGCCGAGTTGTGAGCATGACAAGCTCGTTTTGAGCTATTGCGTAAATGTAGAATGCGATCAGAGCAAGAAGAATGTTAAAAGATAAAAGGGCCCAAATCCCTAAGGTCCAAGCAAACACTCGGCTAATGCCCACGACCCTCTGAGTTGCGTGAAGCATTCCATGACGCACGGCTAGAAATGATCTGAGTGCCCGACCGCCATCGAGTGGAAGGGCGGGGAGTAAATTAAAAATTCCAAGCACTAGATTCGCTGTGCCTAACCAATAACTATAGAGTGCCAGATTGGCTGAGTTGGTACGTGAGTAAATCAATAATAAGAGGCCTGCAAGAGCAAAGCTGACCACTGGGCCGATAATAGCGAGCTTGAATTCCCCATAGGGACGCTCTGGGATTTGCTCCATCTCAGATGCGCCTCCCAGCATCATGAGTGTAACGCCCCGAACTTTCACGCCTTGAGCTTGGGCAACAAAGACGTGTCCAAACTCATGAATAACAAC
>JBDSKY010000210.1:0-3494 GCA_039916675.1 Bdellovibrionia bacterium | reverse complement strand
ATGCTAACGATTTTAACACTCCAGGCGCTCTTGCGACCTTGTTTACTTTAATTCGAGAATTCAATCGAACGTTGGCTGAACCACTTGCTCAAGCTACACCATCCGTAGTCTTAGGGGCGGGTGAATTAATTAAAGTAATAGAAGAGGATATCGGCGGAATCCTAGGAATAGGACGAAGCAATCCTGTGAGAATGCTCGAGGATATCGCTCGAATCAGAGCTGCCCGCACATCAATGCCGGAATCGGCCCGCATGCCTGAGGCCGAAATTTTAGAGAAGATCCAAGCTCGGGCCGATGCCAGAAAAAATAAGGATTTTCAGGCCGCCGATACTATTCGGAAAGCCCTTGAAGCACGGGGTGTTTTAATCAAGGATAGCCCTACTGGCACTACCTGGATTTACGGATAGGCTCCTCAAAATAGCAGGTTGGCCTATCTTATCGAACCCATCATTTTGACCACAGATTTGCGAGGGAGCAATCTCGTGAAGGACGCTAACGCTAGGTTTGTACTGCCTGAGATAAACGTAGGTGTTTTGCGCCTATGAAGGGCTTTGATCGCTGCTTTGACAACGACTTCCGCAGTCTGAGTGATCGCTGCTGGCGGTTTTGTTATAGCGTTTCCGCCTGAGCGTTCATGAAACAGTGTTGATGTGGCCCCTGGGCAGAGATCCATTACGAATACTCCTCGACCTTTTTGTTCAAACCAAAGTGATTCTGACAAAGATGTGACGAATGCTTTCGTTGCAGCATAAAGAGCGGCCCCTGGAAGTGGGAGGAAGGCTAGTGTAGATGCAACGTTGACTAGAGCATCGCCTTTTTTAGCTGCTGATAGATATGCGTGGGACAAGTGTACGAGGGCGTCGCAGTTGAGTCGGGACATTTCTTGGAGTTTGGTTAGTGGAACTTCATGAAATTTGCCATAAACTCCAAATCCAGCATTATTGATGAGGAGGTCATAGTGATTAGAATTTAATTCAGCTGCAATTTTAGTTACATTTAAGGGATTAGTGAGGTCGGCCACCAAGATGGAATGTACCGAAGTTCCAGCCAAATCTTGAATCAGCTCTTTCAGGCGGCTTTCATTTCGGGCTACTGCCGTGATTTGATAGCCTTCTTTGGCCAATTGTATACAGAATTCTCTTCCGATTCCTTCGCTTGCGCCTGTGACCATTGCTTTTTTTTGTTCCATGACGAGCTCCTGATTATTATTAGATTATTTGGCAAAACTGCAGTATCCAACCTATAAGTTGAGCCTTGCTTTGTCATTAACTTTAAAGTTTTGGGCATTGATATCCTAAGGCCTATCCAGGTGCAGCATTCTATGCGTCCAATAAATTTAAATTGTTGAGAATGCCACTTCTCGAGGGGATTCCAAATCAATTTAGGTTGTAATTTAAACTTATATGACTTATTAAGTTCGGCACTATGGCGCTATCTGGAATCAAAGCTATTCTTATATTAAGTCTGTTGTTAGTGGGTATTAGTGCACTCGCTAATCCTACTGAGCTTACTCCCTTGGACAAGATTTGGAAATGCTGTTGGGAATTTTCTAGGTGGACATAGCAAGGCTGTTCAGAAAGCCTATTTCATTGCACTGCTGGGGCATATTTATGAAGATGACTCTCAATCCCTAGAACTAGACTCAGGAGTTGATAGCGAATAATCTTTGGAAAATTCCTGGCTTTTCTTAGTTTTTAAGTGTTTACTTTCTCGATGGTTAGACAAGCAGTTTGGGCATTACAAGAGTCAGAAATATTTGCTAAGCTTCAAACCGAAGTTGAGCCCTTTTTCGAAACCGGAATAGCAGGGACTTTTTTAGGTAAAGATCAAGTCGAGCTGGCCTATCGAACCTTTGTATTGGAAAATGAAAAGGCCGCATTGGTCTTGCTACCGGGGCGGGGCGAGCCTATTCATAAATATGCCGAAGTAGTTTATGATTTGAGAGTACTGGGGCTTTCGATTTATATATTGGAACACCGCGGGCAGGGTGAGTCGGATCTTGTTGAAGGTGTTCGCTCACAATTTGTTCAGAGTTATGATGACTACGTTGAAGATTTAGATACTTTTGTTAGGACAGTGGTAAAGGCCAAAGCACATTCTAAATTATTCCTTTTAGGACATTCCATGGGTGGAGCAATTGGCACTCTCTATGCGGCGAAATATCCGGGAGTTCTTAATGGGTTGATTTTGTCTGCTCCGATGTTCGATATGAATACCCCACCTTATTCAAAAAAGACCGCTAGAAGACTTGCACAGTTCATCTGTTCAATTGGAATGGGTAAGTGGACGGCGGCCAAAGATTCCTTCCAGGTGACTTCTAGTCAAGCCCGCAATGAAATGAATATCCAGGTCGCGGATAAGTATTCTAAAGTTCAATGGAGAAACATCAGCTATCGATGGGTTCTGGCCTCTTTGAATGCTCTCGATGCGGTCCAGGAGTGTAGCCATAAATTAACCCTTCCTATCTTGCTTTTACAAGCTGAGCGGGATCTGCATGTTCCAGCTGAAGGACAAAATCGGTTTTGTAGAAATGTCGCTAGTTGTGAAAAAGTGGTTGTGCCTAATTCGTTTCATGAACCTTTGATGGAAACGGACTCCATCCGAAATTTGAGCTTGGCCAAGATTAAAAAATTTACTACATCCCTTCTTTCTTCAAACGACTAAAAATTTCGTCATAAAACTTCATATAGTCCATGCCGCGACTTCGACCCAAGAACTGGCCGATTTGGGCATAGTGATCACCAAAATGGGTACAGATATGATTTCCCCATTTTGCTGATTCTACTGAGACGAAGCCATCATTCGCACCCTCATATTTCGAGAGGATTCCATGTGAAAGCCAGAATACAGGCAAAGAATTTTTCATAACCGGATCGGCAATTGCGGAAGTTGCGCTGAAGTAACCGACTTCGGGAACATTAGGAGCAAGATCGTGGAATGCGCCTAAGCAATATTGCCGTGTCACTTGTTGCAAGGCCCCGCTATGAGAATCAAAATATTGTAAAACTCGATTCATTGCCGTGAAAGCCGAATCCGGCAATAAACCGGTAGCGAGATCCCCTATACTGGTCCCTCGATTGGGTGTACCAATGGTTGTTATACTTGCTACCCGATCCTTGAAGTCCAGGCAGGAGGTCAGGTAGCGAATATCCAAACCGCCCATACTATGACCTATCAAATTCAATTTTCCATCAGGGAACACGGTATTGATTTGTTCTTTAAGTTGTTGGGCTCGGTACTCGATCGTATGCCAGGCCGTCAGATTAGGGAAAGTAATCCGATTGTTAGATTCTTTCAGTAGCTTGGTCAGGCCATAGAAATATTCTACGGGCCCATATTGGCTTTGGGCGCCTAGACCATGAACTAATACTATTGGGTATTTTAATTGAAGGGGACGAGTTAACATTGGTGGTCCTCGGTCTAGAAAAACAGGAGATTTGGCTCATACATTGTCTCTTACTGTTCCTAAAAATATAGTAAAATGTAGTAAATAT
>JBDSKY010000209.1:0-6977 GCA_039916675.1 Bdellovibrionia bacterium | reverse complement strand
GGGACTTTTGCTTTATCTTAGCTATGGCCGTTACGGCGAACCGACTATCTATTTTGCCCTGGCTTTTGGCCTTTTCGGCTCTATATTGTTCTTCGGTTGGAAGAAACTGAGTAAAGTAGGGGCAAGCTTTAGAATCTTTGAAATTGGTGTCTGGCTTTTAATTTTAATACAATTGGGTTGTTTGTGCCTATCTCCGGCTCTAATTTATGTAAGAGATTCAGGAGCAAGTCAGGCTTTAAGTTCCTTTTTATACTTGGCGATTTGCCTTTGGTTGGTTTACGGATCACGGTTTGTCACGCGAAAATCTCAAAGATGGGTTGAGAGTCCTGTTATTCCGATTTTGACCGTTCTATTCGTAGTGATCGCAAAGGCATTAGTCATTTCTGCGTCACCGACACCTGCCATAGATGGACACATTATCGTGACTCAAGCAACGGATCTTTTTTTGGATTTTAAAAATCCATACACTGCGAGCTATCCTGAAATTTATGGTGGAGCGTATGGATACAAGCCTACCTTTAGTTATTGGCCCGGGACTCTTTACATTATGGCCCCGTTCCGCTTTTTTGGGCTTGATATGCGATACGGTCTTTTGTTTTTTGATCTTATTATTGGAGGTCTTTTAGGACTCTTGGCATTTAGAAAGTTTTCGGTTGCTCCTGTTTCCCTCTCTTCAAAGAAGAGTATTTCGTTTTCTTATTCTTTGCTCTGGGTAACTTTGCCAGTCAGTTTTTTCGTTCTAGAGCAGGCGTGGCTCGACACATTTATTATCGCTGGAGGGGTAGGACTTTTGCTTTGCTTGTTTCAGGACCGATTTAAAACTGCCTCTTTGATTGCGGGATTCATGGTGACGGTTAAGCAGTATGCTGCTTTTTATGTGCTGTTTGCGATATTTGAGTTTTTTTCTCGTGCTCGAGAAATAAGATTGAGTCTTAAAGGGATTTTTAGCCTAATTGGAGTAGGTTTTCTGAGTTTTAGCCTTTTTATGTTGCCTTTTGTCTTGGTGAACCCCAGGGCATTTTACGAAGCTACGATTGAATTCTTTAGTAAACCTATACCGATGCGCCTCGATGCTCTAACTTTACGGGCTTGGGTGGCTTTGCGAACCGGAGTTGATACATTGGAGATTTTTTCAAATCCGGTTGTTCTTGCAGTCGTCTTAGTGGGACTAAGTGTGTGGTGCATGGCGCAACTACGAAGTAAGAAATCTCCTCGTGGGATGACCTATGCAGTCAGTAGTTACGTTTTGTTTTCATGTATGTTTTTGTTTGGAACACACTCATTTTGCAATCAGTACTACTTTTTGGCTATTTGGCCGTTACTGATTTCTCTTATTTGAGTTGGATTACCACCTATAATCAAGCGAACTTCTCACCTTTTTTCATCATTTCAAGAATCAACCGCATCCGTCTCTCCCGGGTTTCGGGATTTTTCGCTGTCTGAAGTCGATAAATAATGGAATAGCGATTTGACTTATTGAGGGTGTTGAAAAATGCCAGAGACTTCTTACTTTTGGTGAGCTCTTTTAGAAAATCAGCAGGAATCGTTGCTTTGCTCGGAGAATCGTAAGAAGCTTTCCAGCGGCCATCTTTTTTAGCAGCATTCACTTCGAAGAGGCCCGCAGGTTTCATTTGTCCCGTTTTAATAAGCCTCTTGACGTGGTCAGTATTTCTCTTTGACCAGCTACTTCGGAGACGCCTCCGGGTGAACCTTTGAATCCAAGAATGTTTATCAAAACTATTTTTCTGTCCGTCTATCCACCCATAGCAGAGGGCGACGTCAAGGGCTTCGGCATAACTCACAGAGACTTGCTTAGAGTCCTTTTTTTGAAGGCGTAGCCAAACTCCCGGGGAACCGTCGTGATTCTTAGCCAGCCATTTCTCCCATTGTTCGATCGTATCAAATGAAATGATGGGGAGGCCGTCGAATACTTTCATGTCACTCTTTCTCAACTATCTGCCATTTGAATATTTTAAGCAGGTAACCCAGGGCCGGAAAAATCAATAGGGCACCGGATACTAGAGCCCACAAGAGCGCCCTCAGGGTGGCAGGCGGAGCTGCAGCTTCCTGGAAAGTGATACCTGAAGTCACCTGGCTTCCTGAGCTGAAATGTATTGCTAAAGGAAACTGTACAGCCAACCACCCAAGAAGAACTAGGGTTACAATTGCCGCTCCTATTATCCTTGTGCGCATTAAATGTTTGCCATGAGAAAGGTTTTTCCAAAAAGGAAACCATAGGCAAGTCGCTCCGATGAAAGACCCAATACTCGTGGGATGATGGAAAAAATCTCTAGCCAAAGGTAGGCCGTCAAATTCCGCAGACAAAAAGACTATAACGCCTAAAACGACAGCGGCTAGGCCGCTTCGAATAGCTCTCTTTTTGAAAATGTTTCTCAGCTCAGTTTCTTCTGCTTCTCCCATTAGATAGACTGCCGCTAAAAAAGCAAAAAGCGCGCAAACGAAAAGCCCCAATGCCGTGCAAAACTCGTTTAACCAGGGAGTAATATAGAGCGTATAAAAATCTTGTGCAGTTGGATCTATTCTTCCAAGGGTCATTGCTCCAACCAAGGTTCCTAGAAAAAAGGAAGTCCAAAGGCTTGATCCTGCAAACACACGTGAATAGGTGCGATGATATATTGTTCCCAAAGTATCATAGTAGCGAAAGGTGAAGGCACAGCCTCTTCCAACTATTCCCAAAAGAATTGCAATTAATGGAAGATGTAGGTAAATAGAAATGGTCGTGTAGATTCGAGGAAATCCCACAAAAAGTATGACTACAGCCAGGATCAGCCACACATGATTCGCTTCCCATACAGGAGCCATTGCACGGGAGATTAGTTTGCGCTGACTTTGCGGCAGCTTTTGTCCCAGAAATAACTCTAGTATGCCGGCTCCAAAGTCTGCTCCTGCAAAGAGAACGTAGAAAAGAATCGAGATACCTAGAAAGGTTAGTATGCTGAAAAGCAGTAAACTCATGATGATAATTTCCTATGGAGAGCTTGAGTCTGGCGCACCAGAAGGGCTGTAACGACAAAAGCTAAAAAGAAGTAGACTACGGCATAGATTATAAAATTAAAAACGATTCCTGTTCGAGGTGTGAGTGCATCGGCGGTTCGTAAAACTTTATATATTATCCAGGGTTGACGTCCTACTTCCGTGACTATCCAGCCCGCCTCTAAAGCGATAAACCCAAGAGGGGTGCATACAATGAGTAGTTTCAAAAAATTACGGGAATCGAACCATTGTGGCCTTTTGAAAAGAAAGATTATTCCAAGTAGGCCAACTAAGGCCAAGCCGGTTCCTAGACCCACCATGATTTGAAACCCAAAATGAGTAACGGGTACGGGGGGCCATTGATCTCTTGGAAAATCTTTAAGTCCTTTCACTTCGGCATCAATGTCAGCATATGCTATAAAACTTAGTAGTTTAGGAATTTCCAGCCCGTACCTCGTTTTTTGGAGTTCTACATCCGGCCAGCCGCCGATTAGAAAGGGCGCTCCGCGTTGAGTTTCAAAAAGTCCTTCCATCGCAGCTAGCTTAATGGGTTGGCGACGGGCAACACTTTGGCCTGCTACGTGTCCAATGAGCGGCTGCACTAAGGCAGCGGTTGCTCCAAAAATGAATGCGATTTTGACAGCAGATTTGTGAATTGAATATTTTGTTTTAATCCATAATGCTGCGTGTATGCCCGCTACCGCAAATCCTACGGCTTCGAAAGCTGCAACAACCATATGGAGACCTTGGATAAATGCTGCGTCATTGAACATCGCAGCCCACGGATCGATATTGATTGGGTTGCCGTTGTTCCAGTCAAATCCGGCAGGGCTATTCATCCAACCGTTAGCGCAGATCACGAAGAAAGCAGAGGCGAGTCCCGAAAGTCCGACAACAAGACCACTTGCCCAATGAGTCCACGGATTGATTTTGTCCCAGCCATAAAGAAAAATACCAAGAGCAATTGCTTCAAGAAAGAAGGCAGTTCCTTCGAGCGAAAATGGCATTCCAATAATCGGACCTGCGTGTTCCATAAACTTGGGCCAAAGTAAGCCCAGCTCAAACGAAAGTAAGGTCCCAGATACAGCACCGACCGCGAAAAAAATTGCAACTCCTTTGGACCAGGCCTGTGTAAGTGTCCGGTATTTTTCATCCTTCAATCTAAGGTAGAGCCCATGGGAGGTCGCCATTAGGAAGGGCATTGCTATTCCAATTGCGGCGAAAATAATGTGAAAGCCTAGACTCAAGGCCATCTGACTTCGGGCAGCGATGAGATTGTCCATATTCAATAAAACTCCTAGTTTGATCCTACACTACTATTAACGCTGTAAATGATGCAATTTTTTGATATCGCCTGATTATGCGCAGCCAATTTGAAGAATTTGAATGGGATCGATTAATAGTAATCCGCCTCTATAAACATTATGAGAATATTCTTTGGGCTCACAAGATTAAGCTGCGCTCAGTGGCTATTCGCTTAATGGAGTCAACGACCCACTGGGGAACTTGGGACTCCGAAAACCGGACGATTTGGATTTCAAGAAAGTTGATAAAAGATTGTTCCTGGTTTTGTGTGGAGTCTATTTTACGGCATGAAATGGCCCATCAGTATTGCTCGGAATTTCTTCTCAGTAATGAGCGGCCTCATGGAGATTTATTTAAGAAAGCTTGTGAGCGTTTGGGTGTGCCTCGCGAATTTCGAGGAGCGACCGTTAGTTTGCAGGATACAATGTTGGATTGGAAAGCTCAAAAGCAAGATGACGAGTCCGAGCGCCTTTTTAGCAAAGTTCAAAAGCTTCTTGCTCTAGCGACATCAAGCAACGAGCATGAAGCGCTTCTCGCTATGAATAAAGTTAGGGAAATTTACGCAAGGCATAATCTCGATAAATACCACGGTGGCGATCATGAGAAATCGAAAGAAAATATGGCGCATGTTTTTATCAGCCATAAGAAGAAACGGATTGAAGCTCACCAGGATAAAATAGCGGGAATTCTAGTAGGGCACTTTTTCGTCAAAGTGCTTTTCAGCCGGGAGTTCGATTCTCAAACCCTTCAAGAATACAAATCCATTCAACTGATTGGAACTCGGGAAAATGTTCTGATGGCTGAGTATGTCTATTATTTTCTTCTCCAACAGACGGATTTCCTGGTTCGAGAATTAAGAAAACAGAAGCATAGCCTGACCCGACTTGAAGCAAAATCTTATCGACTAGGAGTCTTGCAAGGGTTTAGTGAAAAGCTGGTTCAAATGGACAAGCAGCTCAAAAATTCACCTTTGGCTCGAAAGAATGAAGGCAGTGCCCGCGACACAGTGACTTTTGAAAAGGCTCTCGCCGCCATAGATTCTGACAAAAGCTTAGAAGATTACGTTGCCACAGTTTTTCCGAGACTTGTGAATGCTTCTAGTCATGCTCAATACATCGACTCCAGTATTTACTCGGAAGGAAAAGTGGCCGGAAAACGGATCACTCTCCATAAAGCAGTTTCAGATAAGAAAGGAAACTCGGGGTTGCTTTTGAGCTAATTGCCTATATAGGTCACAAGTCGATAGGTGAAATAGAAACCTCCAGCGATGGAGGGAATGGCGACTAAAGCGCCGAAAATGGACATAAGAAGGTACTTAACGTATTGGGTGTTCATGATTATTCCTCTATAGGACAATATTAGTGTTTAGGAAACGGGAATGTTCCCCGGCCACAACGCTTTTGATTACTTGTTTACCCAAGGTATCCTGCTTGGTAGCAACCATGGCGCGAATACTGAATGATCTCAATGCATCTGTTACGCTCAGAGTGCCCTCGGCGGAGAGTTTTCTTCCTGTAAAAGGGAAAACGTCAGGGCCTCTTTGACATTGAGAGTTCAAATTAATACGGCACACTTGATTGGAAAGAAAATCTATCACTGCTCCAATGGCCTTGGGATCTTTACCAAAAATGCTGGCCTGCATACCATAAGGAGAATGGACCATATAGTTCTCAAATTCCTCGATCGAATCGTACTCAACTATTGGAATGATAGGTCCAAATTGTTCTTCTACAGCGAGATGTGATTCGAGAGCCACATTGCTTAAGATTGCAGGAAAAAATAGGGAACCAACGGATTTCCCCCCATTTTTTGGGTTGCAGAGTATCGCGCCTTTAGCGATCGCCTCTTCCATATAATGGGTCAATTGCTCAACCTTTTTTGGATCAGGAAGGGGAGTGATCATTACGTCTGCGTCCCAGGGTAAGCCACATCGCAGGCCATCCACACTCGCAACAAATTTTTCAATAAATTTTTTGGAAATAGATCTGTGAACGAACAAGATTTTGAGAGCTGTACATCTTTGTCCATTAAATGAGAGCGATCCTCGAACACACTCGGAAACTGCCAGGGTTAAATCAGCGTCTGGTAGAACCAAGGCAGGATTCTTTGCATCTAAACCTAAGATACTACGAAAATGGTGTGGTTGAGGGTGGGCCAACTTAATTTGATTAGCTACCTGACTCGAGCCAATAAAGGCCAAAACATCGATTTTACCCGTATGAACTGCAGGGGCGATTACTTCCCTCCCTGCACCGTTCACAATATTTATGACTCCTTTAGGTAGGCAATCACGAAAGCCTTCCAAGAGTGGGTCCCAAAGTAATGTGCCAAATCTTGGGAGCTTGACCACTGCTACATTGCCAACGATCAGTGCAGGTATCAAAGTGGTAAATGTTTCGTTCAGTGGATAATTATAAGGACCCATACAAAGGGTAACACCTAGGGGAGAGCGCCTAATCTGCGCCATAATTCCCTCAGCGAACTGGATTCGGCTACAATCTCGATCGAGTTGCTTTGCAGCCTCGATGGTATCGTTGACATATTGAATGGTTCGGTCGAATTCGGCTTGAGAATCTTTCCAGCTTTTTGCGATTTCCCACATCAAGAGGCGGCAAACCAATTCTCGTTTTTGCAGCATTTGATCTCGAAAGGCGGTTATGGCTGCAATTCGTTCTTCC
>JBDSKY010000208.1:0-4288 GCA_039916675.1 Bdellovibrionia bacterium | reverse complement strand
GTCCAAGCTCATGGTGGAAATATCTGGTTCGAGAGCCAATTAGGTAAAGGCAGCTCGTTCTTTTTCAGCATCCCCCTAGCTACCCAGGAAACAAAACGTCGGACCTAAAGCCAAGAAAACCATATTCCCTCCCACTCAGCAGCTAATCGCCGAGAACAGACGGTGTACCTTTGTTTCTTTTCTCTTCTTTCTCAGAAGTAAAAGCTGCGGATTTACTCAGAAGACAGAAAGCAAATAGAGCACCAACAGTCTGAGCCAAAATGTAGGGAAGAACTCCCGAAGGATGAATGCCAGAAAACGTATTTGTGAGCATTCGTGCAACAGTAACAGCAGGGTTTGCAAAAGAGGTTGAAGCAGTGAACCAGTAGGCAGAACTAATGTAGGCTGCGACACTCAGGGGAGCAAACTCTATATGTTTCCGGCCCGCCAGAGCAATTGTACAAATCAAACCAAATGTTGCGATAAATTCTGAAAACCAAAGATGCGAGCCAACTCTCCGTTTTAAAGATATTTGGAGAATTTCTTGATTAAACATAAGATGTGTTAAGAATACTCCATTTGCTGCCCCCAAGAATTGCGCTGTCCAATAAATAAGAAGGCTCTTTCGATCAAGTCTGCCCCAAAGGACCTCGACGAGACTGACTACTGGATTAAGGTGGGCTCCTGAAATCGATCCTAGGCATTGAATGAGTACAAATAGACCCGCTCCGGTTGCGAGAGAATTTGCCAAAAGAGCAATTGCCTCGTTTCCGCCAGCCAGATTCTCGCCCATGATTCCAGAGCCCACGATTATGGCGAGAAGAAATGCAGTGCCTATATATTCTGATGCGAATTGTTCTTTCATTTTTCTTGCTCGCACTTTAGATTTTGACTTCGTCATCAAAAGGGCAATTTATATGCCATAAGATTCAGTGATTCACGCCAGACGAGCAAATCATCTACCAGCTAATCTTAACAGCCGATGCATATAATAAAGAATTCCCCAATCTTATTTAGCGCAATTTATTTTGGTATAAATAGCGCAGTCTGTTTTGGTATAAAGATTGATAGCTGGGAGTGAATTTAATGCAACCATGTCAAAAAATCCTAGTCGCCGAGGATGATCCATCCATTCGAGAGGTTCTTAAGGAAAGCCTAGAGTTCGAAGGATATTCGGTTATCACAGCTCAAAATGGGAAAGAGGCTTTCGAGCTACTGAATAAAATGGAATGCTGCCTGGTTCTATTGGATTTGATCATGCCGATTTGGGACGGGTTCAAGTTTCTTGAGACTCAAGCTCAATCTGAAAATCTCAGAGCCATTCCTGTCATTGTGGTCTCAGCATTTCCCGAGAAAGCGGCCAACCTCAATGCGGTCGACTTCCTTTCAAAACCCGTGAAGTTATCGGAGCTCTTTCAGAAGGTAAAGCAGTACTGCGGTCCGTCGTCTTCTGAGGGAAATAGGGTCGTTTCAAAATGGGACTCCGTTGGATGAATACATTACAACCCTTGGTCGTCGGCATTACTGCAGCGTTTGTTTCTGAAGCGGGTGTGCCAATCTATAATAGGATTGCAGAATATCTTCAGAAACAATTAGAGCAAAAGGTCGATTTCGTCACCGGATTTTCCTATTCAACGGTCAATGAGATGTTGGGCAAGGGTATTATCAGCGTAGCGTTTGTTTGTGGACTCCCTTATGTAATGAGCCGGGAAACCCAGCCTCCTCAATCTCAAATCATCGCCGCGCCCGTACTAGAAGCCCCGCGCTATCAAAAGAAGCCACAGTACTTTTCAGATATTAGCGTTCACATAAACAGTCCAATCAAGAGCTTTATGGATCTGCGCGACAAGGTATTTGTCTACAACGAGGAAATTTCTAACTCCGGCTACAATATGCCTCGGTACCATATGCTTAGGCTGGGTTTGACCCATGGATTTTTTAAAAAAGTCCTTAGGTCGGGCTCCCATGAAGAATCCATTCGAATGGTTGCCGAAGGGTTAGCCGATGCAAGCGCAGTGGATAGTATGGTATTGGATTATGATAAAGCAAAAAACCCGGAGTTTGCGAGTCGAATAAAGGTAATTGAATCACTTGGACCCGCTCCCATCCCACCCGTGGTAGTCTCGTCACACCTGTCTACATCCCAGCTCGAACTGATCCGAAAATCTTTCATTGAAATGCATACTAACCCTGAGGGTCAGGCAATTCTAAATGAAGCCCTTCTGAACCGATTTGTGACCGTGATAGACCAAGACTATCAATCGATCCAGATCATACGCGACGAGGCGCTTAAAGCTGGGTTTTCGAAGATAAGATGAGGTTAAAAGATGCTGCCTGGTTCGGAACCCTATCCCAAGCATCCACGCGGGTTGCGAGAGCGCTTGGGTGTGCGTCTTTTTCAAATCTTATCAGTGATTCTTTTAAGCGGGACTTATGGCTGGTTCAAAACACGAGAAAAAATTCAACAAAGAGAAGCATCTACAAGGTTTATCAAGGATATCATGACGGCTCAGTTACTGATACAGAGATTCACAATTGAAACAGATCTGGCTCTCATTGCTCTCGCGACTTCGGATTGGCAGGTACTGATAGAGCGCCGCCTCGAAAGCCAGCGAGTTAGTCAGAAGCTTCAAAAGCAGCTTCTTAATCTGAGGATGAAGGCCAATAACCCATGTGGTCTCGAACAAATCGAGCAAGAATGGGAGGCTTTGTATCGGGCAGCGACGCTCGCCTTGAGATACGAGCAAGGAGAGCTTCGCGGCAATCCACAACTCCATGAAGTGGATAAAGCTTCAAAAAAAGTCACGAGATATGTAGAGGAATGGATCGCCCTGCTTCAAATAGAATCTGAGCGCCAACTTTCTGAACTCAACAATGTTCAACTTTTTACGCTGGGCTTGAATTTTACGGTCATTGTAAGTGCGATGATCTACTCGCTTCGTCAATTCATTAGTCCACTAACCCAGGCGCTGATTAATCTGGAGACTACTCGCACGACCCTTTTAAATCAGCAGACGGCACTCATTCAGTCAGCCAAGCTCGCTACCTTGGGCGAAATGGCGTCTGGAATTGCCCACGAAATTAACAATCCGCTCTGTGCTATTAAAGGACAGGCTGAAATGATGGAGTTGCTTGCATCTAAGGAAAAACTGACAATTCAGCGTTCTTTGTCGACCTTTCATGCGATTATTCGAACTGTCGATCGGATTGCAGATGTTGTGAAGGGACTGAGAAACATCTCAAGACTCGAAAGCAATATGCCATTCAATGAGGTCCCCGTTCAATTAGTAATCGACGATGCGCTTTCAGTTTGCCGCCAACGATTTCTTCAAGCAGGGATTGAAATAAGAGTGTGCCCTATCCCGAGCACGCTCATGCTGGAATGCCATGCTGGACTAATTTCACAAGCTCTATTGCATCTTCTGTCCAATGCATATGACGCAGTCGAGGGGCTAAGTGAAAAATGGATTAAAATGGATGTTCGCGATCTCAGACAGGAAATAGAAATTTCGGTGACCGACAGCGGCCCCGGTATTCCCTCGGAAACAGCCAAAAGAATAATGGAGCCGTTTTTTACGGGAAAGGAGGTGGGTAAGGGCACCGGCATCGGCCTGAATATTTCCCAGACTATCGTTCGGGACCATCATGGAAACCTTGAGCTTGATGTCACAAGTTCTAATACGCGCTTTGTCCTTAGCCTTCCCAAAAAGCGCCCGTTGAGCAAGCCACTTTTGCAGTTGCAATGAAAATTCCAACCCATTCTGGAATACAAAGGGTTATAAAGAAGCCTATAAAGATGGATATCGTACTCATAATTGTTCGCGAGAGATAATTGAAAATCGCCGAAGGAAAAAATTGGATGATTAAATTGCTTACTACTCTCTTTTCATCAGATGGCTTCATGCCTCATGGTCACTGCTACCTCTGGAAACCAAGCATGGTGTTGCTTCAAGTGGTATCCAACGGTCTCATAGGATTATCATATGCCGCGATCTCTGCGACGTTGTTATATTTGGTCCACCGCATTCGAGACATAGCGTTTAAATGGGTGTACCTCGCTTTTGGAACTTTCATCATCACCTGTTCCTTAACTCACTTTATGGATGTCTGGACGGTCTGGACCCCTCTTTACTGGGTAGACGGCACGGCGAGGGCGATCACCGCAGTTGCTTCAGTTGCAACTGCCGTCTTATTGCCGTTCTTGGTGCCCAAAATTTGCATGTTCGCTCAAACCTCAAGGCTTGCGCTTGATCGTGGGATCAGAGTCGAAACTGCTTATCAGGACCTCAACAAAATATTTGAGAGGACT
>JBDSKY010000207.1:0-3025 GCA_039916675.1 Bdellovibrionia bacterium | reverse complement strand
CGGTATATCGATACCACCCATGTCACGCACAAAAACACTAGACTGAGCGTCAGCAATAATCATTGAACGCCCTGATTCTTGTTGTCCAAGCGCATTTGCACCATTTTGAAGGTGTCTATTATCAATTACAATGATTGATTTTTCTTCACTAGACGCCTCAGCCCTCGACTGTGGAACTGTCTGTTTATCACAGGCAGTCAATACTACCATAAGAATTAGAATATTTTTGAGCCTAAACATAGTGCATGGATTTATCAGCATGGTCACGCAAAGTCAAATCTAATTATATCTGATCATAATTTAAAATAATTATTGACGTGGCAAATTATTGGTTATACAAGTCAGCCGCTCAGTACGAGCAAATGAACTACCCCGATGTAATTTAGAAATATAGAACGGATATGAAAGTATTTAGAACGTATTCAGTGATAGTGTTGGTTTTATTTAATGGTTTTTCTGTCGAAAATTTGTTTGCACAGCATACTATTAAAACTGATGACGGCAGAGCTTTAGGCTGCAATGACTTTGCTCAAACAATAATGTTTACAACTGGAATTAATGCTGCTTTAAATCTATTTGGAGGTCTTTGCGAACACCACGTCAATTCTTCCGTGATCAAACTCTTAGCCTCTGAGCATAATTTCGATCATATAAAGATTGCTCTAGGTTTATGCAAAGCAAATCAAAATTTTGTGAGCTCCCCCTACGGGATCTATACTTACCAGCATGGTAAGTTGAGATATCCTTATTCTCCGACTAGCATTTGTGAAGCAATCGCAAATGGTACGGTTAGGATCAACATGCTACGGGGTCAGATGTAAAGGCCGCGTTAACCTTGATCTGCGGGATTCTTCCTCTCTGACCCTATATTGTAGCGATCGTTCGCATCATCAATCAGGCCGGAATTCCTTTGTAGGCTTTTTAATTTTATTAAAACGGAGTGAATTGTTTATTTATGAAAATGAGTCGTTTTTTGATTTTATGTTTTATTTTAAGTTTAGTGTTATTTGATCATTTACGGGTAGAGGCGGTGATTAGACTTTTTAAGGCCTCTGGCCAACATGTATGCTGGAGTAGCAATTCTATCGGGCATACTTGTTCTGTATATGGTAATAATTTTACAAGTTGTGATGAAGCGTTCTGGCGTCTCAAGGCAACCCATTGTTGCTCGTCTACACAAGGTGGTGGCTCAAGTACCGATTTTAAAATTACTGGCTGTAGTGCGTTTTAATTGAGGGAGACCTATGTTTGAGTTGATTGAAACTTTGATTCGTTATTTCAAGAGAGAAAGAAAAGAGATTTTAGTTAAAGTTTTTTTAATTCTTGGAATAAGTTGTATTATTATTTTGGTTATTTCTCTCCTTCCAAAGAAAGAAGTTATAAAGATTCAAGAGACCCCTAATCCAGCGGAATCCATAACTAAACCCTCTGCCCCATTAAAAGACCGTAAGACATCTAGAGGTCAGGGTTATGTTAGGAAAAGCCCAAAAGGAATCGTTAATTCTTCACTCTCAGAAGAAAAAAAATCCATCAAGAATTTTGTAAATTTTAAGAATAATTTGATTTCTATAACACGCGTAGAAGGGTATTCTCGCGAATTCTCGATATCGTTGGCTCGCGCAATACAGGATAATTTAGAGAATGATAGACTTTCTCAAGAAGATCTTGAAAAAACTATATCTCATGTTTTGGGTAAGGGTTCACGTCCCGGTGAAATTGAGCAAATAAGAGGTTTTGTAATTCAGGCCATTACTAAAACTGCAAGGCCCTATAATGAGGGGGAGCTAGACAAATGTTCTCAATCCGCGATGGCTGCATTTATAACAAAACATCCAATTTATTCACAATGTATCACAGATCTTGTCTCTAAATTTTCTAGAGATATACAAAGTAAGGCAATATCGACAGACAAAGAGTCGATTGCCTTTCTGACTATAACTTCCAGTGGATTGCCGGAAACTATAAGGCTACTTGATGAGAAGTGTGACATTTCTCCTATCGAAGGGCGAAGCTTACTTCTAAGTCTTTGGTGTCAGCCTATTGTAGAAATTGACTAGCCTACGAATCATAGATTCAGTGGGACCGCATCCAAAAGGACTTGCGGAGATTTTTAATGGCTACGGGTTTCACTGACAGTGTCAGCACCGCCACCCTGAGCTATCCCCTTGACGCGTTTAGATGCTGGTACGGTTTCTGCAATCTTTGGGTTAAAGCCAAATAGAGGGTTCCCTTTGTGCACAAGGCGGCCAGAAGCGAAAGATTCCAGCCAGCCCATTTGGAGGAGGTTTCGGGTCCTGTCATCGAACTGAATGAGGTAGCAGAGATTACTCATTGGAATGTCGAAGCCGAAACTTTTTTGGGTTGGTCGGCGGCTGAAGCCGTAGGTCGAAAGGTAGGGGAGTTTTTGCTTGCGCCGTTCGAGCGTGCCCGATTCGAGGCCTGGCAAAATTTGCAGGTCGGTTTGGAAGAATTTACAGCCCTCCATAAAAGTAGAGGATCTTTTCAGGCGCTCTTCAAGCACATACAAGATCGGCGGTTTTTGATCCGTGCAATCAGTGAAAATATTCCCTTCGTGGTCAGGATCGAGTCTTTCAATAGGATCTCCAAGAGCATGCTGAACTCCGCAGCGCCCATCCGAAACGAAAAACGAGAAATTATCGGCGCAGTGGTGGTCAATCAAGACATCCGCGAGCTTACGCGTGACAAAGCAAAGGATCCCTATAACGAAAAGGAATTTCTGAAGGCCGTCCTCGACAATACGGAGGACGGCATCGTTGCTTGTGATTCAAACGGGATTCTCACGCTCTTCAATCGCGCTGCCCGCGAATTTCATGGTTTTGCGGAATCTCCCTTACCGCCGGAAGAATGGGCGAAACAATATGACCTATACAGGGCAGATGGAAAAACTTCTCTTCCAAAGGAGGAGATTCCTCTATTTCGCGCCCTTCAAGGCGAAAAGATCCACGGCTTCGAGATGGTCATTGCACCCAAAGGGGCTCCGCCTCGAAGACTCTTGGCGAGCGGA
>JBDSKY010000206.1:0-7380 GCA_039916675.1 Bdellovibrionia bacterium | reverse complement strand
TGCTCTACCGACTGAGCTACCAGGCCGATGTCGGTGAAAAAATCGAAGATCTATCTGGTAATTGAATTCGGAGAAAAACGCAACAACAACTAGTCTTTTTCCAGGTCGACAGCTAAATTTAAGGTTTGGTTCCTCTGAATGGGTCTAAGGACCTACTGGAAATGGGGTCGTCAATGGGATCTTTTGAGAAACCTCTGCTGATTTATGACGGAGAGTGCGGATTCTGTAAGCGCTGGATCAGTTTGTGGCAAGAAATGACGGGCCCCGCTGTAGAGTATCGGCCTTCCCAAGAGGTGGGAAAGGACTTTCCCCAAATTTCCGCACAAGAATTTGATCTCTCCGTAGTCTTAGCTCTTCCTTCTGGTGAAATTTTTCACGGAGCCGAAGCGGTATTGCGCACCCTTGTCCAAGTGCCTCGGTATGCGTGGATAACTCAGGTTCTAGCTACTTACAAAGCCGTACCCGTCTTCGCGGCTATTATGGAGTTTTGTTATTCACTGGTCGCTCGGAATCGAGTATTTTTTTCATGGTTAACTTGGTTATTTTACGGAGAGAACGTTACCCGTCCCAGTTACCTTTTAACGCGGTGGTTGTTTATCAAGGGTTTGGGAGTAGTATATCTGGCGGCGTTCCTATCTCTGGGGTCGCAGATCCATGGATTGGTGGGGGCCTCAGGGATCCTCAGAGCGGGTTGGAGTGACCTCTCGCTGGACATGCTGTGGATTTCTGGCGCAGTGGGCTCAGTCCTTTTGATCCTAGGTATAGCTCCTCTCCTTGTAATGGCAGGAATTTGGGTTGCATACTACTACCTGGTTCAAATTTGCGGTGAGTTTCTAGGGTTTCAATGGGACAATTTGATGCTTGAGATGGGGTTTCTGGCGATTTTTCTTGCCCCTTTGTCGTTAGTGCCGAAGTTTCCCCCTAGATTTAACCAAGAGCAAGCTCCCTCTTTTACGCCTATCCTTCTTTTGCGATGGTTGCTTTTTCGGGTAGTTTTTTTTTCCGGCTGGGTGAAGTTGGCAAGTGGCGATCAAACTTGGAGAAGCTTAACTGCTTTGACCTACCATTTCGAGACTCAGCCGCTTCCCACTTTTATAAGCTGGTATGTCCATCAGGCGCCACTTTGGTTCCACAAGATTCTTACGTGTTGCCTATTTGTGATTGAATTGGGAGCGCCCTTTTTTATCTTTCTTCCGCGGCGACCCAGAGTTTTGGCCTGTATAATGATTGTTGGGCTCCAAGTTTTCATTAATTTAACGGGAAACTATGGTTTTTTTGGTTGGCAGGTTGTTTGCCTTTGTCTGCTTTTAGTAGACGATTCTTTTTGGCAGAAACTGTTTCCAAAAAGTTGGGTCCCCTGGATTCAAGACGGGCGAACTTTGTATGCGCACGCGAGAGAGCCCGAGTTTAAGCGTTGGTTAAACTATGGTGTGGCAACGACGGTCCTTCTCGTCACACTTTTTCACGTTGAAACTTTGAATAGGGTTATCAATCGATATGGTGTTTTTGCTGTCATGACTACGCATCGAGACGAAATCATTATTGAGGGGAGTTACGATGGTCAAAGTTGGCTTCCCTATGAGTTTCGATACAAGCCGGGGGATTTAAGACGCGCTCCATCGTTTGTGACTTTTCATATGCCTCGCTTGGATTGGCAGATGTGGTTTGCTGCATTGGATAGTTACGAGCACACTCCTTGGGTGGGCGGATTCATGGCAAGATTGCTGGAGGGGTCGCCTCCGATCCTAAAACTTTTAGGACACAATCCCTTTGAAAATCAGCCTCCTCGGTACATTCGAGCTCTACGGTATGGATATAAATTTTCCGATCCAATCCCGCATCAAGAGCAGGGTGATTGGTGGAAAAGAGAGTTAATTGGCCCCTATTCGCCAATCTTGACGCTGAAGCAAGATTAAGAAAAAAGATCCTCATTTATTTGACAAGTGACTTTGGATGACCACATATACGGGTAGAAGCATTTTAGCTTTTAGACGGTTCCCCAGGAAGTCGAAGTTGGTTTTCAAAGTAATCGTCAAATTAAAGAGAAACGTGAGCGGGGAAAGGGTCTCCGACATTTTTTTCGCAACGTTTAATTACGTTTCAACTATTTTAGAATATGGGAGGTTGAACTTATGCAAGTCCGACCATTGCATGATCGAGTTTTGGTAAAGCGCTCTACCGAAGAAGAGCGTTCAAAAGGTGGAATCATTATTCCTGACACTGCGAAAGAAAAGCCGATTCAAGGCGAAATCATTGCAGTAGGCCAGGGCCGCGTAAACGAAGAAGGAAAACTTCGTCCACTCGATGTTAAAAAAGGCGACAAGATCCTTTTTGGCAAATACGCAGGCACTGAAATCAAGATTGACGGCGACGACTTCCTCATGATGCGTGAAGAAGACATCCTCGGCGTACTTAACTAAATTATTTGAGGAGACTGTTTTATGTCCGCAAAAGAACTCCGTTTCTCAGGGGATGCTCGTTCTGCCATTTTGAATGGCGTCAACATCCTAGCTGATGCAGTAAAAGTAACACTCGGTCCTAAAGGCCGTAATGTAGTTATTGAAAAATCCTTTGGCGCTCCAAACATCACTAAAGATGGTGTGACCGTTGCTAAAGAAATCGAACTTTCTGACAGGTTCGAAAACATGGGCGCTCAGATGGTTCGCGAAGTTGCTTCGAAGACCAATGATGATGCCGGTGATGGAACCACCACTGCTACTGTTTTGGCTCAAGCGATTTATCGCGAAGGCGCCAAGATTGTTGCTGCTGGCCACAATCCAATGGAACTCAAACGCGGTATCGACAAAGCTGTCGAAGCTGTTGTTGCTGAGTTAAAAAGAATCAGCAAGCCTATTAAAGATCAGAAAGAAGTTGCCCAAGTTGGAACCATTTCTGCCAACAATGATCCAAACATCGGCAGAATTATTGCTGAAGCGATGGAAAAAGTAGGCAAAGAAGGCGTAATCACTGTCGAAGAATCTAAGACAGCTGAAACCACTTTGGATGTTGTAGAAGGAATGCAGTTTGATCGTGGCTACCTTTCTCCATACTTCGTTACCAACCCAGAGAAGATGGAATGTGCACTTGAAAACCCATTCATCCTTATCTACGACAAGAAAATCAGCTCGATGAAAGATCTTCTCCCATTATTGGAGAAGGTTGTTCAACGCTCTAAGCCTCTTGTGATTGTTGCAGAAGATGTTGATGGCGAAGCGCTAGCAACTTTGGTTGTCAACAAGCTCCGTGGAACTCTTCAAGTTGTTGCTGTTAAAGCTCCAGGCTTTGGCGATCGACGTAAAGAAATGATGGCGGACTTGGCTGTATTGACAGGCGGTAAGGTCATTTCTGAAGAAATGGGCCACAAACTTGAAACAGCTCGCGTTGAAGATCTTGGCTCGGCTAAGAAAGTTACAATCGACAAGGATAACACGACGATTGTAGACGGCGCTGGCAAAAAAGCTGAAGTAGAAGGTCGCGTTAAGACCATTCGCGCACAAGTTGAAGAAACCACCTCAGACTACGATCGTGAGAAGCTCCAAGAGCGTCTTGCCAAATTGGTAGGCGGAGTGGCAGTCATCAATGTTGGTGCAGCTACTGAAGTTGAAATGAAAGAAAAGAAAGCTCGCGTTGAAGATGCATTGAATGCAACTCGCGCAGCTGTAGAAGAAGGCATCGTTCCCGGCGGCGGGACTGCTTTACTTCGCGCTTCTAAGGCTCTCGAAGGTCTAAAAGGCCTTTCTCCTGAGCAGCAAGCAGGCGTGAACATCATTAAGCGCGCTCTCGAAGAACCTCTTCGTCAGATCGCAGGCAATGCTGGCTACGAAGGTTCAATCGTCGTTGATAAGGTGTGGAATAATTCTACTCCTGCTTGGGGCTTCAATGCTCTAACAGAGAAGTACGAAGACCTCATCGCTGCTGGCGTGATTGATCCATCCAAAGTGGCTCGTTGCGCTCTTCAAAATGCAGGTAGTGTTGCTAGCTTAATGCTAACAACCGAAACCCTCATTGCTGAAAAGCCAAAGCGTGAAGGCGCTGGCGGCGGTCCTGCAATGGGCGGCGGCGGTATGGGCGGCGGTATGGGCGGCTATGGCGATATGATGTAATAGCCAAAAGCTATTCTCAGTTGCTATCAAGCTCTGATTTTAAGAAGGCCTCGGGAGAAATTCCGGGGCTTTTTTTTATGATTTTTAAATTTGAGGAATCTAAAAAGTAAATCCAGCATGTAGAAAAAAGGAAGTATAAATCCCACCCACCATCAAAGGTGCTCCATTGGAATAAGTCTTAGCAGTTCCGAACATGTCATGGATTGTCAGCGCTGCTCCAAAATAAAAATTTCGACTTACTTGAAGGTCAATCCCAGGACCAAAATGAATTCCAAATAAAAATGCTGAGATGGAAGAGAGGTCGGCTAAGGGGGCAGCACCAGTTGCGCCTACAGCACTGCTGAGATCCTTGTAGGTGGGTCTATAAAAACCTAAGCCAACAAGAGCATAAGGTACGACCTTATCGTACCAAGTCATATTGACCCGCATGCCCGTTAAAAGAGAAGCTACTGAATATTTGCCATCAGAGTGCTCTGAATAGCCTATGCTTGTGTCAAGTCCAAATAGATCACTAGCACCGTAGGTGTAGTGAAGCTGCGAACCAATGCAGTCAGAATACTTAGCTAAATCTCCCATCAAAAATACCTGTCCTAAGTCGATTCCCACGTTATGGGAACCTGGCGAGAAAGGAGAAATATCTGAAATACGCTCTGCTTCTTTAGGAGAATGATGGACTGCTGAAGTTCCCTCAGCAGCCCATAAAGGTCTCTGTATCCAACTCGAGCCGGTTGAGGCTGAACTTGCAGTGCTTAAAGTAAAAGCCGCGAAAGTAAAGACTCCAATTAAACTCGAAAACCTTGGAAGTTTATGACTACGAACTTTAGCTTGCGTCATAACTCTAATGATACAGAGTTTTTAACATCGAGCAATTGCTTTAGACAAAGCTCAATAACTGACTAGTAGCTGATAATAAAGTTCAGCTATTATTGATTGAGAACGGGAATTCGATTACTAACAACCGCATCTTGATCCTTCACATGATCTTGATCGAAGGTCGCGATTTCAGAATTGATTTTAGTCTGGATGTATCCTGAGAAAGATCCGTCACCGTGACGAATAATCTCTTTAAGAAGCTCAACAGAAGGTTGAGTTTTTGATTTGCGTTCACTTTCATAGAGAAGTTGCGTTAACGTTGCTGCAGTGATGTCATTTTTCGTTTTGTTGTCAATGACTCGAAGGTCTTCGCCACCTTTAATCATCTTTGAGATTTCATCTAATGTCACATAGCTTGATTCATGTGTGTCGTATAATTTGCGATTCTGGTACCGTTTGATAATCTTAATTTCTTTCATGATTCCCCCTAGTTGGATCACCTTTATGTTGGGCCGTTATACGGAGTATTTAAGGCACCCCGGTTAACGTCCCGAAACAAGGAAAACACATTCCTTGTTAATTGCCATAACCCCAAAGTCGTTATTCAGCACTGCAGCGCATGAGCCACAATGTGTCATAACTACTTATTAAGCCAAATAACAACCCGCCGCGCTAAAGTCAAGTGTCGCTCTGATGGCTCCCTTCAGACAGGTATTTCGTTTTGACGCACCGCTTTGATTTCTCCCCTCGCCTAACGCGAGAGGCGCCGCTAGGGCTAGTTTTGGGGCAATGCAGTTAACGTTCCAACTCGCTCGGTATTTTTCGTAAAGTTGTTTGTTGTTAAAATTTTCTCAATCTTTAGTTTTTTTGGAAATAAGACGAACAATAAAATGGAGGAAGTGCGAATCCATGAAAAATAGTCTTCCCAAAATTTTTAGGCAAGGCGTACGCCTAGGAACTTTAAGCTTGCTGGTAGGTGTCAAGCTAAGTTCGATAGGTTATGCTGGTGATGCCAAAGGCCACGCGTTGAAAGCCCAAGGCGGCTCGCCGCCGCATTCCGAAGGTAAAAACCACGTTACTGCGAAAAGTAAATTTTACATCGATTCGAAAGATAAAGCGGCAAATGCGGAGCATCATTTTAGTATGGCGCAGGCCTATGCTTCTGATGGTGAAGCCGATAAAGCGATAGAAGAATATAAATTAACTCTGATGTTTGATCCCGAATCAGCACTTGTTTACGCGAGGTTAGCAACTGAGTACGTAAAAAAGGGAATGTTATCGGCGGCCATGGAAACGTGCAAAGAAGCATTGCAACGCGATCCAAATTTCACGGATGTTCGTTTAATTCTAGCAGGACTGTATTCTACAGCGCATGAAACCGAAGCGGCTTTGACAGAATATGACCGTATCCTTAAAAAAGACCCTAAGAACGAAGAAGCGGTCGTCTACAAGGCCCAAGTGTTGCTCGAGGATGGCAAAGGTGCTCAATCTGTAATTGTCTTGAGGCATTTCGTTAAGGATAATCCAAATTCTGGTCTGGTTCATTATTACTTGGGAAGAGCTGAGCAACAGCAAGATCATTTTGCTGAAGCGGAGACTTCTTATAAAAAAGCTCTGGCGGAAAAAAGAGGATTTACTCAAGCTGCGTTAGCTTTAGGTTACTTATATGAAGAAAAACAAAAAATTAGTGACGCGCTAGGAGTATATAAAAAGCTCTTTGATGACACTCAAGACATTTCTGCAGCCAGTCGCTTAGCGACTATTTATTTGAAGCAAGAAAAATACACACAGGCCATTCCCTATCTGCAAGCTATTGAAGCATCGGACTCAGAAGATCTAAATGTGCGTGTCAAATTGGGTCTTATTCACATGGAAATGAAGCAATATGATGCAGCCATCAAAGTTTTTAAGAAAATTTTAGAAAAAAGTCCCGATTCTGACCGCATTCATTACTATCTGGGCAGTCTCTACGAAGAGAACAAACAGCCTGATTTAGCGATCAAGGAATTAAAACAGGTGAAATCAGATTCCCGGCTCTTTCCGGAAGCGGCGTTGCACGCTGCTTATCTCCTTAGAGTTTCTCGCCGCATTGTGGAAGCTAAAAGCTTTATGAAGGGAATCGTAGAGGGCCCTCATCATACAGCAAATTTTTTCCTATTTCAGGCTAGCCTTGAAGAAGAGACGAAAAACTTGGATGAAAGTATTCGTATTTTGGAAAAGGCAGTTAAGGAATACCCGGAAAATGAGAAAGTTAGATACTATCTAGGTAGTTTGTATGATCGTCAGGGTAACGTAGACAAAGGTGTTGATCAAATGCAGGCGATCCTGAAAATAAATCCAGAGAATGTCGATGCGTTAAATTATGTTGCCTACACTTGGACTCAAAAGGGCATTAACCTCAATGATGCGGAACTTTTGCTAAAAAGAGCACTCAAGCTCAGACCGGAAAATGGCTACATTCAGG
>JBDSKY010000205.1:0-8691 GCA_039916675.1 Bdellovibrionia bacterium | reverse complement strand
GGCAATTGTTTTGGGAAGCAAGCTTTACCTCGCTGACTCCAGCAATTCTCGAATTCTGGTTTGGAATAATATTCCAACATCAAATACGCAGGGAGCCGATTCGGTCATTGGACAAACCTCACTTTTTTCTGCAAATTTAAATACGGTATCTTTATCTTCCTCGACTTTAAATAATCCTTTTGCATTATCATCGCAGGATATCTATTTAATCATTGCAGATAGAGACAATAACCGTGTGCTTTTTATCGTCCCATAGCAGATTCTTTAACAGGAACATTTTCCATCCCCGGAGTAAATCCCGGATATTTTATAACAGTTAAAAGCAATTTTCCTCCAGGGCCATTTCTCATAACCTGAAGCTGAACCGTGATAGGCCACGTTCCCTGAAGCGTGGGATACTCTGTTAAGAAGATCAAGGTGGACTTAGCTCTTTCAGCAGCAATTTGTAATCTGCGAAGAATAATCTCGTTAGGAACAGGCGCAGTAAGAACAACCACACTGAAAATTTGGCTCCTCAATACTTGTTGCGTTACCCAAAGATACTCGGCTGAAGTTTCAATAAAAAGCACTCGGTCCAAAGCCACTTTCTGTTGAGCCATACGACAAGGATACAAAGTAAAATTTTCCTCAATCCAAGCTACCTTAACCTCCGGATTTTCAGCCAGCAACCTCAACACAGCCTCAGTCTTTCCTCCCCCCGCTCGACCACTGATTTCAGTTAATGCTCCACGCGGGATACCCTTCTCCAAAAGAGAAAAGGGCAAAACTTCCCGAGCAGTAGACGAAACGTACTTAGGAAAATTTGATAAAAGCTGTGATAAGTTTTGCTTTGAAATTTTCTCCATACAGGTGTATGGTACCATAAATTTACGGAGACTACATGTCAAATTCCTCATCTCTCTCAGCAAAACAGGCCAAAGTTTTAGCATTCATAGAGAACGAAATTTCAAAGTGGGGACGCCCCCCCACGTACCGCGATATTGCCCAAGGTTGTGGATACGATGCGGTGGGAACAGTGCAAGACCATATCCGCGTATTAATAAAAAAAGGTTTTTTAGAAAAGGAGCCCGGACTAGCCAGAGGAATTAAACTCGTTCATCGTTCTCAATCCATAGACATCCCTATTTTAGGAATGGTCCCAGCCGGAAAGCCAATTGAAGCATTAGAGAATCAATTAGGCTCGATCTCAGTGCCTGCGAAATGGAGAGGTTCTCTCTATGCTCTTCAAGTAAAAGGCGAAAGCATGAAAGACGCAGGCATTCTGGACGGAGATTTCGTTGTAGTAAAAAAGCAAAATCACGCTGAAAACGGCGAGATCATCGTTGCACTCATTCAAGGAGAAGCCACTGTGAAATACATTGAGAAAAAGGAAGGAGGCATCCGTCTCCTCCCCGCCAATCCAAGTTTCTCCCCCATCGAATGCAGCACCGAAATTGACAACCTGATCCAAGGGAAAGTGGTCAGCGTCCAAAGGTATTATCACTAAATGGTCATCGAAGTTACGCCGGTTACCGAACGCCCGAGAGAACGCTGCTTACAGAAAGGCCCTGCGAGCCTCAGTCTTAGAGAATGCATTGCTCTTATTTTAGGCTCCGGTCCGCCTGGAATTGGATGCTTAGGAATTGCCGAGAACATTCTCAATAAGCCTGGAAAGGGACTACCCTCTTCCGAAGAAGAGCGAGCCTTTTTCTCTGCACTTGAAGTTTCGGGAACCGGACACTTAACCGAGATCAGCGGCCTGGGACCAGCAGGAAAATCGAAGATTTTAGCCGCTTTTGAATTAGGACGAAGGTATGCACTTTATCGATCGGATTTGCCCAGCCCGACCGGGCCGCGTCCTTCTCCACAAGATCTTACCATTCAGGCGCTTGCAAAAATTTCTAACTTAATGAGAGCGGCTCCTCAAGAATGGTTTGGCTTTGTCCCGGTTCATCGCAATGGAAAATTAGGAGAACTCTGTATTGTGGAAAAGGGAGCTAGAACCCATATCAATCTGGATCCCGCCGAACTTTTTGCACGGATCTTGGCTCTGCGGCCAAGAGGAGTTTTTTTATTTCACAACCATCCTTCTGGCGTTCTTACCCCCTCTGTAGAGGATCTGGATCTCACTGAAAATATCAGAGAAATCTCAGAGAAGTTTGGCATTTTACTCTTGGGCCACTGGATTGTGACTTCTACGCAGGAGCATTGGCTGAATTGAGTGGCACTACACGACTGCCATTCAAAGCGTAAAACACGATATAAAAATAACAAACCACCGGAATTATAAATGCATAATGAACGCCGATATAATCTGCCAGTGTACCCTGCAACAAAGGCAAAACCGCCCCACCCACAATTGCAGTACAAAGCAGTCCCGAAGCGTCTGCAGCATAGTCACCCATATCTTGGATGGCCAAAGAAAAAATAGTGGGAAACATAATTGAATTGAAAAGTCCCACCGCAAGAATTGAAACCATCGCCACTTGCCCTGTCGAAAAAAGAGTGATGATCACTAGTAGTGCTGCCATCCCACCATTGAAAGCGAGAACCCGAGACGGTGAAATCCAGGTCATTAGCCAAGAACCCAGAAAACGTCCCACCATTGCCCCTCCCCAATAAAGCGAAACATATTGGGCTGCCTTGCTAGCTGAAAATCCTGCAATGGTAGGATCAGAGAGAAAACTCACTAAAAAACTCCCAATGCAAACTTCGCCGCCGACGTAGGCAAAAATTCCAATTACACCTAGTACTAAATGACGGCTCCGGAGCACTTTTCGTTTTAGAGCTTGAAGCTCGCCGCTATGCGAATCTTCAGATCTTCGTTCAGAGTTCCTACTCGCGCTTGTTTCCGCAAATGGATACAAAAAGTTAATAAACGCCAACGCAAAAAGTAAAATCGATAGAATCAGATAGGGCCCCTGAATCGCAGTTGCCTGGCTCAAGCGATGCTGGATTTTGATTGATGCAGCACTTGGAACTTGGGTATCTAACCCTTTTAAAAGCAAAACGGATCCTGCCAATGGGGCTAAAGTTGTTCCTAAGGAATTAAATGCCTGAACCAAAGTCAAACGGCTCTCCGCACTTTTTTGAGGTCCTAAAATAGCCACGTAAGGATTCGCAGCAACTTGCAAGAGAGTGATCCCCAACGCTAAAGTAAAAAAAGCTCCTAAAAAAACCGGAAAGGACTGCCAACCCGCCGCAGGATAAAAAAGTGCAGCTCCAACCCCCGCCAAGCATAGGCCCCCGACGATCCCCGCTTTAAAACCAATAGAATGAACTAACTTCCCAAAGGGGATCGACCCCACAAAGAAGGCGAAAAAAAAGCAGAATTGCACCAGCATCACCTTAGTGTAGGAAAGATCAAACAAAGACCTGAGATGGGGAATCAACACATCGTTTAGGCAGGTAAGAAACCCAAACATGAAAAACAGGAAAATCATGGAAATCATATTCTGTAGACCTACCAACTGAAGCGGCTTGCTTCAAGGAGGAACCGATCTGCCAAAGACCAGATCTACCGCCACCAGCGATAGTGATTGAACCTACCGCCACTGCGATAGTGAGCTGAACTTACTACTACTAAACCTTCGCTTTTAAGAGTCTTACTCCCGGTATCCACCGAAAAACTCACATGATTTAAGCCTTGCTCCAACCTCCTAAACGAGGTAGATTCGGCCCAATGCGTCAAGCCAAATTTAATCGTACTCGTCCAGTTTCGTCCAAGAAATCACTCATTGTTAAAAAATCATCTACTGGTTCGAGACAATATTCAGATTCAGGGTCATTTGAAGGCAGGAATTCGTCTACTGATTCCAGGCCAAACTCTGATTCCAGATCGTTTGGTGGCAGAAAGTCACCCACTGGCTCTAGACCAATCTCTGATTCTAAGCCTTTTGGGATAAAGAAATCATCCCCTGATTCTAGATCTTATTCGGACTCTAAGTCGTTTGGCGGTAGGAAATCACCTGCCGACTCTAAGCCTTACTCTGATTCCAAATCGTTTGGCGGTAGGAAATCGTCTTCTGAATCCAGGCCTTATTCTGATTCCAAGACTTTTGGCATTAAGAAATCCTCTGCTGGCTCTAAGCCATATTCGGATTCCAAACCATTTGTGGTCAAAACTTCCTCTTCAGATCAAAAGGCTTTCGCTAATTCAAAGCCTTTTGCTGCTAAAAACTCTCCAGCTGGAGCCAAGCCCTTTGCTGCCAAAAAACCTCAGGCCGCCAAGAAGACATTTGCTTCTCGGGCACCTTCTGTTGATACAGAATCATTAGATAGTGCTTATGATGTAACACCGGCTACCGAGCTCCAAACTGAGAAAAAGCCCAAAGCGGAAAAAAAGCCAAAACCTCCCAAGAAACTTGATCCCGACAAATGCTCAAAGTGCCTTAAGCTTCACTCACTTTGTATTTGTCCTGAGATTCTCGCTCTTGAAACTGACCTTCATGTCTTAATTCTTCAACATCCTCAAGAACCCGACGAAGATTTAGGATCTGCCCGCCTTGCTCATCTCTCTTTGAAAAATTCGACTTTAAAAATCGGACTCTCCTGGGCAAACCTATCCAAAGCTCTTGGACGCGAAGCTCAGCCCGCTAAGTGGACCGTTCTTCATTTAGGAAGTGGAATCAAGGGAACTCCGACTACAAGCAACCTTCAGTTTGTTTCTAAACAAGGTGCCCCAATCGATCCCCCAAAAGACTTAGAAGGTATCGTCGTTCTTGATGGAACATGGAGTCAAGCGAAAGCTCTCTGGTGGAGAAACCCTTGGTTGCTTAAACTTAAGCGCTCGGTTTTGACCCCACAAGAAAAATCCCTTTACCGTGAACTTCGTAAAGAACCACGCCAAGAATGTCTCTCTACCATTGAGTCCGTTGCCGAGACTTTAGATGCTTTGGGTGAACCCAATGAAATCAAAACACAGCTAAATGCTGTGTTTAAATCGCTGCTTGGCAAATATCGGGATCTGAAAAAAGCTAAGAAAAAAGCGCTTGCCGAACAATAATATTGTTCGGCTTTAGCGCTATTCACTTATCCAGCTTTAGCGCTTCCACCTTGTCTAGATCTAGCGCTTGCCGCCTTTTTTCATCTGCTGTAACATGTCCATTGCCGCTTTTAGTTGAGCATCTGGATTGTTACCGCCACCGCCACGTTGCGGACCACGATTCATACCGCGAGTCATGTTTTGCATTTTCGCGAGAGCTTCGTTCATATTTTTTGTTCCTGGAAATGCCATTTTCATCATCTGTTCGCTTGCTTGCTTTAGCTTCAAAAACAAGAAGATGTTGATGGCAGTCAAAACAATCACTAGTACCCAACTAATAATAATCCAAGTAGACATGGCCGCAACTTACCTCAGCTTTATCTGCAATGCTATGGCCAAAAAGGGGGAAGCGTATCTGTTTCTTGAAAGAGCCCTTTGCCTCCAAAGCAGGCAGAGCACAGGCTCCGCGTAACGATTTTTGATTCAAGGTAAGATCCGTTATTAAAAAAGGGCGCCATGACCCAAGTACTTAATAATAGGATAGTTTCCTCGTCTTCCTCGGGAAGATCCTGCAAAGGAAAATCTACATTCACCTGCGTGCTGTAAAAATAATTGCTAATCCCTAAGACTTCCTCGGCCACAATTGGAATTCTTGAGTTGTAACAGCTCAACTTTCCTCCTTCTAAAGCTTGAAAATAAATTTCCCTCGGCACCGGCAGCACTTGAAGTACTTTCTGAAAGCAAGTCGGAGTTTCTTTGTCCTCATTTAATTTCAAAAAAGGAGTAATTTCTCTTTTCAATTTATATAAAATTTTCTTTGGCTTGCCACTCTCATTGACCGAATCCAAACATTGCCGGACTGCGGCTAAATCTATTCCAGTAAAAAGTGACTTCAACGGCTCACAGTCGAATTTACTATCTGGCTTGGGCTTACTTTCAAAATCCGATTCTACTGGTTCTGCACTGAACCTCGCTCCAATTTGCGGTGGCCTTCGGTAATGAAGATTGTAGAGAATTATTTCTCTCAACAAATGAATATCGCTTTTTTGTGAACTAGCGCATCCGACACCTAAAAACACAAAGAGGATTGAAAGTAGTCTTTTAAAGTTCATCACACTCCTATTGTAAACGAGGCATGTGTTTTGCACAATTCGGCGCCATTCGACCGCGGTCTTAGGATGCTTGGTTAATGTAATGCTTTTCTTCAATTAGGAGGTCTCTATGCGAAAGACACTCGCGCTCATCGTGGCGCTTTGTGTTGGGAGTGCCATTGGTGGCTGTAGTAAATCAAATAACAATAAGGATAACAAGGTTGCTCCTCCAGTAGAGGAGGTTCATGTTGATCCCAACTGGGAGCTCAAGCTTCAATCCAAATGTCCTGAAAACGTACCTCATGAAAATTGCCTAGGCGATTTTGGATTTACCGTTCTTACCAACGGGCATTATCAAATCGGTCCTGGCCCTAAAAAGGAGATCAGGGAAGGTTCACTGACCCCTGAGGAATTATCACTTCTTAGCTCAGCTCTTGCTCCTTCACTCGCCGCAGCTGATAGTGCTGATGCCGATAATCATCAAAATATTGACGCCGGAGAAAGTGATGATGTTGTAACACTTACACGGGGAGCAAGCAGTTTGGCCGTTCTGCTGAAAACCAAAGGCACCGACCTTTATTATGCCAATTCTTCAGTAGATGATGCCAAAACGATTCACAATGTTGTGCGTAAATTAGCTTTAAAGTATTACGCCCTTCCATTCCCTGATGCTTGTATTGATGGTGCTACTACACTTCAGTCTTTCTACTCCTCACTACAATCCTGCAATATCGATGCAGATTGCACCTACATGGATGGTTCGTTTAACGTCATACCATCCAATAGTGCTGAGTGGGTTATTACCGATGACTGCAGCATGCTTCATCCATTAGCGGTTGCGAATTCCACCTCGGTTGTTAGCAATCAAGACAAACTGGTTGAGTCATTGAATGAACTTCGCAATAGCTGCGGAGAAAAATTTCAACGCCAAGGATGTACTCAGCAGATTGGATTTCAACCTAATAATCAGTCACCTATGTGCTCTCAAGGGACTTGCCAAGCTCGTCCAACTAGCTCTACTAGTTTGAGATAGGCGTACTGCATTGCTCGCAAGGTGTGTATTTAGGGTTCAGGCGTGTGTGAATATGCCTGAACCCTGGGCACCTCGCTTGCACCTCTAAGCGAGAGGTACTCTAATATGAATAAATACAATGTAATTAAATTAAATGTTATCAACCGTATATTTGCGATTTTGACTTTGATTTTGATTACTGGCTGTTCTTCTAAACCTGATGACCGACAGAGCAACACCGCAAACATCCCAGCTCCGCCAACAGAGCCAACGCACCTGGATCCCGAACCTGTTCCTGTCGCTCAAGCCATAGGATGGACCGAAGTTTTGATTGTAGCAAACTCAGCGAAAACTCGAGTCGGTACAGGGGCCCATTTTACTACTTCGAGAAATGCCTGCGGTAAGGAAGCCTATGGAGGAATTGGGTTAGAAGCATGGAATAAACTGGCCAATGCCCTCAATAAAGCGATTGAAAAAGAACCTCTTCGTGAAGAGTACTGTGTCTCTACTCCCGATCCCACGCCGGAAGGTAAAATGCCACCCTATATGGACGGCACTGTAGAGGTGAAAACAGCTACTGGAACCGTCCGGAATATCTTTCAATTAAGAGGGGACCAAATTTGCGGCACTATCCCAGACGCAAGGGCTTCAGATGATCTCCTTTCAGCCGTTTCCAAAATTATTGCCGAGGCCGATAAGGAAGACTGCCCAAATGGATGGGGCTCTAATTAATCCTTGATGATGTCCATTCCCTGAGGATTACTCTAGACTATAACGTCTTCGCTTACGCCACAAAGTGCTTAAATTGATTCCTAAGATGCTTGCGGCTTCTTCCAAAGTAGTCGCTGTTGAAAGAACATGCCTAATATGGTGTTTCTCTAAATCTTCCAGACTCACATCGGAAGGAGTCATCGCAGCCATAGAAGGACTCGTCGTCGACTGAGGCAAATTCGTGTGCTCTAGAACTCGATCAGGAAGATCTTCCAAGGTCACCTGATCTCCAGTACAAAGAATGGCAGCTCTTTCCAAAGCGTTCTTGAGTTCTCTGATATTACCCGGCCATCCATAACCCATAATTGCTTTTTTGGCAGACTCATCGATAGGACGAGGCTTACGAGAAGTTGTTACAAAGGAACGATTCAGGAGCTGGTCTGCAAGCGTAAGAATGTCTTCAGGTCTCTGCCTTAGAGAAGGCATGTGCAAATCGATTACGTTCAACCTGAAATAAAGATCTTCGCGGAATCGTCCTTCCTTTACTTCCCGTTCCAAATCTTTATTGGTGGCCGCAATAATTCGAACGTCCACTTTAATTGTTTTTGTATCTCCCACACGCTCAAATTCTCGCTCTTGAAGAAATCTTAAAAGCTTTGTCTGGAGGCTGGGCGAGACTTCGCCAATTTCATCTAAAAAAACGGTTCCCGTATCTGCTACCTGCAATCGACCCATTTTGTCTTTTACAGCTCCAGTAAATGCGCCTCGAATATGTCCGAATAGTTCACTCTCCAATAAATTTTCAGAGAGAGTCGCACAATTCACAACAGCAAATGGACCCTTCGCACGTACACTGGCGTCGTGCATCAGCTTGGCTAGAAGGGTTTTTCCAGTCCCACTTTCTCCGGTGATTA
>JBDSKY010000204.1:0-3737 GCA_039916675.1 Bdellovibrionia bacterium | reverse complement strand
AAATTGATCGTTGCAACCAGCTTGGTGGATTTGAAAACATATCTGCGTTGGCATCTACTCCATTCCTCTGCTGCCGCATTGGGTAAGAAGTTTGTGGATCAAGAATTTCAATTTTATTCCAAAACGCTTTCTGGACAAACTGCTTTGGCACCCCGTTGGAAACGATGCGTACAGTCTACAGTGGGTGCAATGAGTTTCGCGGTGGGTCGCTCCTTTGTTGATCTTTCTTACGGGAAGAGTGGCAAAGAGATATCTAAAAAAATGATTTCAAATATTGAAAATTCTTTTCGGACTAGTTTGGACAATGCCAAGTGGATGGATGAGCCAACTCGGATTGAGGCCATCAAAAAACTAGAGCGGATTTTTAACAAGGTCGGTTATCCTGATAAGTGGCGTAAATACGAAGGACTTAAAGTTGATCGAAAATCTTATCTAAAGAATCGCTTCGCTTCGGCAGACTTTAACTCCAAATATGAACTGGATAAAATAGGTAAACCTGTGGACCGGGGAGAATGGCAAATGCCACCATCGATGGTAAATGCTTATTACGATCCTTCTCTAAATGAGATGGTCTTTCCGGCTGGAATACTTCAGGATCCTTTCTTTGATGCCAAGGCTTCAAGTCCAGCGAATTACGGCGGGATCGGAATGGTGATGGGCCATGAGCTCACTCACGGATTTGATGACGAGGGCCGTAAATTTGACTCTGAGGGGAAACTTCGAGATTGGTGGTCTCCTGATGTTTCGAAGGAATTCGATAAGCGCGCCGAATGTGTGATTAAACAGTATGACGCCTTCGAGGTAGCTCCAGGACTTCATGTAAACGGAAAATTGACCGCCGGTGAAAATTTAGCAGACCTCGGGGGGATTAGGACGGCCTATGCGGCTTGGCAGAAAGACTCCGGTGGCGGGGTGCCCGCTCCTGCGCTTTCCGGCACTCCGGCTGGTTTTGGTAAAGCTCCTGACGCCACTACGGCTACAACCGTTGCTCCATTTAATGACAAGCAGAAGTTTTTCATTCATTTCGCTCAGACTTGGTGCACTAAAACCAAACCTGAATTCGAACGAATGAAAATCACGGTGGATCCGCATTCGCCCCCTAAGATGCGCGTGAACGGACCCTTGGCAGATTTCCCTGAGTTTGCTGTGGTCTTTAGCTGTGCCTCTGGAACCAAAATGAATCCGCCAAATCGGTGTACGGTTTGGTGATTAGGCGACTTCAGCGTAGAGATTCAATTTCTGCCTGAAGTTGCTTGGTTAGAAGACTTTGAAAGTTTCTAAATTCGCGGCCGGTTTTTTATGAAAAGTCAGGGCCTTTAAAAAATTCATGACGATGTAAATCCGAGGTCCAAATTAAGCCAAAGTTGCAAAGGTTCGTCGGGGCGGATCAAGGTGCTGACTGAAATTCCAATGAGGCGAATTGCTCGGGTGCCTGCCTCAGTAGAAGTTTTTAGGAACTGTTCGGCAACTTGAAAAATGGTCTCAGCTTGTTCAGTCGGGTCTAGCAGGGTCCGACTTCGCGTAATAGATTTAAAATTAGAATACTTTACTTTAAGGGTTATCGTTCGAGCTGAAAGCTGCATTTGTTTCAAGGAAAATTCCAGTTCCAAAGCTTGATCACGCAAAGTTTGAGTCAGTATCGAAGGGTCCATAATATCACGACTGAAAGTAGTCTCTGTTCCTCGGCTCTTCGGGTCCCAGCCCGATTCCACGGGGCGGTGATCGATTCCGTGGCTGAGTCCGTGTAGAAACGATCCATATTTCCCCAGCTTTTCTTCCAGAAAGAGGGGAGTAAAGGTTCGAATATCTCCAGTCATTCGAATTCCGAGGGCATGGAGTTGTTTGGCAGTTGCAGGGCCAACGCCCCAGAGTTTCTCGACCGGGAGTTTTTCCAGGAATGCGGATACTCGGTGAGGAGGAACAACGGTGAGCCCATTAGGTTTTTGAATGTCACTGGCGATTTTTGCAATCAGCTTATTGGGACCAACCCCGGCGGATGAGGTGAGGCCTGTTTTATGGTAAATCTGATCTTTTATGAGCTTGGCAATTTTTTGTGCAATAGGCTCGTTTAGAGTATTTTCAGTAACATCTAAATAGGCCTCGTCCAGGGAAAGCGCTTCGACCTTCGAGGTAAAACTTTCAAAAACTTCATGGATTTGGACACTGATTTCTTGGTATCTTGAAAAACGCGGCGGGACAAATATTACTTCAGGACAGAGCCTGAGTGCTTTAGCGCAACTCATAGCGGATCGGATGCCAAAACGTCTGGCCTCGTAGGAGCAAGCCGCTACGACCCCTCGGCCTTGAGGGTCTCCACCCACCACTAAGGGTTTACCCCGAAGACTGGGCTCATCTTTCTGTTCTACAGATGCATAAAAGGCATCCATGTCACAGTGTATGATTTTTCTAGGACTGGAGGTTTCAATCATAATCTATGCACTTCTTTATAGAATATTCGTTCTGAGAAAAATACCCACTAAATTGGAGACTGAATCGATGCAAATACGGTAAGAAGAGAGAACACATGAATTCTCAAGGTACTTCACCGAGCATTACGGGTAAACGCGTAGCCGGAATCTTCGACACGCTATTTAAGCGCTTTCGGCTTATCACCCAAATAAGTAGTATTCTTACACTCTATTTGCTGGGATGTCTTTGTATTGGAGTCTCCATGGCTCCTGGTTTCTGGCTTTTTCATTACGTCACTCAAGCCATTTCAGCTTGGGGCAAATGGTCGCAATGGGTTGTTCAGGGGAGTACGCTTGCTCTATGTTACTTCCTTTATGGCATCGTTTTGATTTTGATAGTGCCTATGGTCAACTGGATTTTCCGGGTACGCTTAAAGCGATGGAGAGGTTCATTTTACTCTGCTGAAGGCCTGCGGTGGTATTTCCATAATGGTCTAACTTACTTAGTTCGTTACACTTTTCTTCCGATAGTCACGCCAACTCCACTGACAAATTTATTTTACTTACTGATGGGCATGAAGCTGGGCAAAGACGTTTTGATCAATAGCGAGTATATCTCTGACCCCTGCCTAATAGAATTAGGAGACCATGTCGTGGTCGGGGGCGCGGCGACGATTATCGCTCACTACGCGGTGGGGGGCTTTTTAATTACAGCTCCCGTAAAAATCGGGAAGGGCGTCACTATTGGTCTGCGGGCTACCATTATGGCTGGAGTGCAGATTGGCGAAAAAGCAAAAATTCTTCCCAACTCGGTTGTGCTGCCCAATACCCATATTCCGGCAGGTGAAACCTGGGGAGGGGTGCCTGCCGAGAGATTTTTGATAAAGCCTCGCCGTCGCTCTCGGGACACGCAGTGAACTTAAAAGAGTTTGCAGAGGTAATTCTCTACGGCACCAGTTTGGATGAGAAGTGCCTGAGCAGGGAAATAATTGATAGCCCCTCATCCAAAGAGTTGTTTAAAGGTGGAATCATTCAGACTCCCCAGTTTCCAGGGCGTCCTCCTGAGTTAGCAAAGGGGGGGAAAGCGTCTTTCCCGGCTCTCGCACGGCTTCATGAGCCGCAAGTTCGTGGTCAAGTTCTACACTTTTTTGCAAATCACGAGTTGCTCGCTATTGAACTGATGGCTTTGGTGATTCTGAAATTTCCAGATGCACCTCCCTCATTCTTGGCTGGAGTAGTTGCCACGATCAGAGAAGAGCAAACCCACCTTCGATTATATATCCAGCGTATGAGTGAAGTCGGAGTGACTTTCGGTGATCTCCCGGTCAG
>JBDSKY010000203.1:0-26676 GCA_039916675.1 Bdellovibrionia bacterium | reverse complement strand
TAATGCATTAAATAATGATACAACCCAGGTTTGGTAACCGTTTAACGACTTAAGCAGTGAAGCTTGGTCTGTTGATTTTGTTGTTAACTGCGATAGTGCCGTGCCCAGTCTTTTCAATTCATCTGGTTGTAGCTTGTAATTGGTATGGAGTCGTGCGGTCAAGAGAAACTGGGCCCACATATTTTCTTCAAGAGACGACAACACTTCATGTTCTGCACTCTCAAGTAGAGTCCCTATTTTGCGAAAGTATCCCGCATAGAAAAATAGACCAGCGGCAGAAGTATACGACCACGCATCCTCTATTTTCGCCAATGCCTCAACCATTGCGCTACTGCTCGATCCTGAAGTTTTATATTTTTCTAAGCCTTCGGATACTTCCCAAAGCTTTAAGCCCAGCGCCACCCACACCGCTGGAAGGGGAGAATGTTCAACAAATATGGGGGAATTATACAACAAATAGACGCTCTGCCGAATAATTCTGAGCCACTCTTCCTCGGTAGGAGGTTCTGATGCTGGAGAACTCAAAGAAGTGAGGCTCTGTGAAAGCTCACCATGTCCGATCTCCTGAGCGATCTCTGCAGCCAGAAATATCTTGGGTTTTTGTGGCGGCTTATCCCAGCTCGCCGCAACCATTTTTTCATGAAATTCGAAGGATCCTTTTACAACTAAGTCGTTCTCTAAACCAAAAAGTTGAGCACCCACTTGAAGGTATTTCTGAACTTCGGAACGTATTTTGGCCACGCCCTCTCTAAGAGGTTTAAGTTCTTCGGGTGGTATTAAAGTATCCTCAGGTACACTCAGGTATTTTCTTAAAGCTTCAACTTCAGTTTCGACCTCATGAGTTACTTTAGACACGCTAAAAAAATCTAAACTCCTCGAATTTCCTTTTACAGTATGTAAGTGTCTCAGCACTTGGCTAATCATAGCTGCATCAGGAGTTTTCGATCTCAAAGTCTGTGCGATCTCAGCTAACATATTCCCTGCGGTGCTGAAGTACCCCTTCACCAGCTCTAAGTCATTCTCAGTCAACTGAAAGAGAATCTCTGCTTTCTGTCGCTGAGCTATTATTTCTTTCTCTAAGTATTCTACTTTTGTGATGTCTTCGACGACCATCATAATCTTATCGATAACTTGATTCTCTGCGAACAGGGGGCTGTAGCTGATACGTAGTACCCGATCTTCATTGTCTTCTTGCAATGATTCATCGGCTCCGATTGTTTTTGCAGTTGAATTTCCCTTAATTTCAATTCGCTTGGGGAATAGTCCTTCCATGAGATCCCATTGAAGATCATCCTCTCCGTAGACCGCGGTCAAAGCGGATTTTAAACTCGCCATTTGATCGCCATTGGGATCTAGGTCTTTATAGAGAAATTCAAAAATCGATTTTCCGACCACGGGTTGTTTGAAGACCGAATTAGAAAAAGTAGATACGGGTGGAACAGCTTTATAGTCCGAGGAAACCGCAAAAACTGCCTGCTTCATGTTATTTAGGAGACCCGATATTTTTCGATTTTCATTTTTTAACTCCAACGTTCGGAGCTCAATTGCTTCTTCTAAGTTTCTATTAATATTTTCTAACTCTTGGTCTCTTCTTTGAATTGAGTTGCTCATGTTTTGGAACGCATTTGCAAGAATGCCGATTTCGTCATTGCTGACAAGTTTAATAGTCTGGGAATAGTTGCCCTTTTCCATGTTGCCTGCAATTTCGGTCAAAATTTTAACAGGATTTGAAATTCGAGTCGCTCCCATTAGAGATACTAAAGTTCCGAAGAATATGACCAGCAAGCCTACGAAGGCTAAGGTTTCCAATACTCGCTTGCTTGATTGGGATGCGGTTTCTTGCGATGTCTTTAGGATCCTTTGATTCTGAGTCTCCAGTGATTTTAGTCTTTCTTCAAGTGTCGCTTTTTCCGAAGAAATTGCGCGATACATTTCTTCGGGTGAGAGAATGTATCGCAAATAGCCAACTAGTTCTCCTTTTGCCCTGGCAATCTTTATCAAATTGCCTGACTTTCCTTCTATGAATGGAATGACACAATCGAAGCCGAATTTTTTTTCTCCGTTAATTTCATATTCCACAAACTTAACAGATTTATCGTTATATTTTATCAGTTCTAAAATAGAGGGATCTGAGACCTTGACCTTTTTTCCGTTTTTTAGGTGCCCGCTCCAACTTTTTGCTTTACGGTCGTAAACGGTAGGCGATACCAGTCCATCTTTGTATTGAGAGGATGTAAAATGCCAGGCTTGAATGTCTTTTTTATCCGCCGTAAAATAAGTCGCCAAAACAATGTCGCGGTCATTTTCAAAAGTTTTTTGTAAAAATTGAGCAACCCCAGTGTAGGAGTTGTCAGCAATCATCGATGCTAAGGAAGTGCTGTCCTTGCTCAGGAGCTGTATGCCTTTGTTTTTCAGGTTTTGCTCGTAAATGGTTTTAATCTTTTGAATATTTTCGTCGGAGACCTTACGGTAGGATTCTTTTACCGACTCCGAACGCTGCAAATTCAACCCTGAAAACTTCTCTGACAAGCCAATTAGGCCTTTGTAGGTAGTTGTGCCAAACGAAACTATCGCTAAAAGTAAGATCAGCAGATTGATGCTTACTAGCTTTTGTCTCAATGGAATCATTATCTCTGTGCTTTCATTGGGTAGTTTCCGAACGTCGCCATAAAGGCTTTATCGGTTTACTCAAAGAAATTCTTTAGTTATGGATTGGGCCCGCCGCTAATTGAGCGGAAAGATTAAATTCTTTCAATAAGGATGAAGGTACTGTCATCTGTAGGGGGTGCCTCTCCACGTATCTCCACAAAACGACGCTCAAAAAATTTGCGTGATTCTTCTAGTGATAAATTTCGTGTCTCCATGAACAGACGTCTCAGCCCCTTTAAGCCAAAGTTTCCCCCTGTTGACGTGGTGATTTCGAATGCACCATCTGTAAACAGAAATATTCTGTCTCCGGAGTTAAAGTCGAAGGATTTGTGCCCTAGGGCCAGGTCCATCCCTCCCAATATATTGCCCGAAGCGCCAATGGTTTCCACTTCGCCATTTGTTCTCATTACAAGTATGGATGGAGCGCCAGCGTTCGACCAACTGACTTCCTTCTTATCGTGAAAGATTTCTAAAGATGACATTGTCATCCAGTAATCATTATTTCCGAGATCTTTTAGGCTGTTATCAATAATTTCGAATGTTTCACGGACTCCCAAAGTAAACTTTGAGTTAGGTAGCCTGCTAATCGCATGATAGCAGCCCGCGACAATGGCCGTAACCATAGCTGGACCAGCGCCGTGACCGGTAACATCTCCTATGAAGAGAACATTTCGGTTTTCGTCCTTCGTGTTATACCACAGCCAATCTCCGCCAGATTGAGTTGCGGGTTGATAACTAGAAACTAAACGATAGCTCTGAGTAGTCAGTTCCCTTTTGTTAGGTATTAAAAGGGACTGTACTGCTCTTGTAACTTCAAGATCTTTAGTGGCGCCGTACAGATCTGACAGAGCTTTTTTAAAATCAGTAACATCATTGCCAACGATAGAAAAAATTCTACCACTGGAAATCGTTGAATTTTCGATCTCACTAATTCTCCAAGCATGTACTCTCTGAGACTTGTCGCTTCGCTGTAAGTTGATTTCAAGCTCGAAAGAAGTTTCGCTCTTGGCCAAAATGCGGTTAAAATTGAATTCAAATGATTCCAATGCTTCAGGCAAAAAAATGCTTTTGAGCGATTTCCCTAAAATTGCTTCCGAATCTGTTTGAAATATTTCGGCGGCCTGAATGTTTCCTTTTAAGATGATCCCCTTGTCATTGATGACAGCAAAGAACATGGGAAGATGATCAATAATGCTTTCAATACGAAGCTTGGATTGCTCGAATAAGTTGAGAATTTGATGATTGGCTTGCAGATTTGTATTAATTGAGATCATAATTTTTGCATTAGAAAAACTCTATGTTATTGTTTCCTTGAATATTATTCTCCGCTTCCTTGAAATTAAAACCGGCAAAGCTGTCGACTTCATAAATTTCGAACCATGCGGAGCAATCGATCTGGGTTGTTTGATTCTTTAGCGTCCAGCAAGGCGCAAAGCTTTCCTTACCATCGGCACGATCAGAAAAAATGTCGTCAAAACCTCGGATGATTGCAGGCAGGCTGACTCCAGAAGAGATATCTTGTTCTCCAAGGACCCTTTTTATCGCACCAACAGTCATGTTGCAGTATTCCTTAATAAAATCTAATGCCTGGGTTACTAATTTTTCTTCTGATTCGAATTTGCGGATATTGCTTGTCAAGGCAGTCGCATTTTTAGTCATAAAATGGGCTTTAAAAATTATTTTAATTTCTGTGCCTTTGAGTAAGATGACAGCCATCCAGTGGCCACGAATAGGAAATTCGTTATTGGTTGGTTCTTCAATTTGTAAATCTTCGATTTGTGTAAAACTCTTTAGTTGGGATAGTGACGCCAGTTTTATTAAACTGGTAATTTTCTTCACTATAGTGGGAGATACTTTTCCTTGAGGCTTCATTTTTCTGATCCCTTAATTAGATTTTAGCAAGTTTGATTCTATAGTCTATAAGAATAACTTTTAAGGGTTCATTTGAGAGGAGGGGTGTTGAAACAGATCTTGGGGAGTCTCCAGACTTTGAACGAAAAAGTCAGGAGACTCCCCTATTGATTGAACTAACTCAACTTCTTAGATGCGAGCACGCAATCCGATAGTGTCATTGATTCCAGTTTGTGGAATTTGTCCATTAAAGTTGGAAATGATGGCGGGTTGGTAGAGGTCGCGGTTGAGAAGGTTGATGATATTCAAGGTTAACTGATAATCACCCGCGTTCTTGCCGAAATCCCAGGTTGCTCCCAAGTCTGTGCGGAAGAAGTCTGCCATCGTTGCTGGAGTAATCCTTCCCGGTGTGGTTACACTACCCAAACCTGGTGCAGGTATAGCGGCTTGTATATATCGACCCTGATTGATTTGATGGCGATTCATCAAGGAGATACTCACTCGGGCAGAAGGTATTTCGTAATCCAATCCCCAGTTGAGAATATAAGTTGGGAAAACCGTGTAAGGCGCAGTACCCCCACCTTCGGCAGGATTTCCAAAGCTTCGAACGTAGCTTCCCGTTCCATTTAATCGGAGGTTGGCAAGCAGGTCATATTGGCCGCCTAGTTCTAAGCCGTAGGCACGAGGAGTGCCTGTAGCGTTTTTATAGGTGATAGTTAATGGATCAATTGTAACCTGATTAGTCCAGGTGCTGGTATAAGCTGTTATGTCATATTTCCAATGCTTGGCTCTTTGCATGTATTGGAGTTGAAATGTATCCAAAGTATCTGGGGATAAATTTCCGTTCCCTGCTATTCCCCCATTACCCAGTAATTCCAGAGCCGAAGGAGCTCGGAATGCGTGTCCGTAGAGCGCTTTGACCGCTGAATTATCGGTCGGCTGAAGCATTAAGCCAAGTCTGGGGCTGAGATGACCCCCAAAATCGGAATAAACGTCTTCTCGAGCATCAGCCAAAAGATGGAGAGTCCTTCCTATGATTGCAGTATCTGTTTCCACAAATATTGCGTTGATGGATCGGCCTTTTCCCTCGATTGCAAAAGAGCGAGCTGCTAAACCGGGCAACGTCTCAACTGCACTGTTGATTTTTGTATAATCAAGAGAGTACCCGGCTGCGATTCTTACTGGGAAGTTTGCGTCAGACTGTCTTTTTGCAATTAAGCTGATACCCGTTCGCATATCACCTATCGTTTGAGCGGTAGCATTAGTCAATACGACATCGCCCGCACTCGCGCCATAAGCTGCGGAATTATTTCCACCCCAATAATAGCCCATCGCTTGGAGATCAACAGAATTGGGAAGGTTGAAATCCTGGGTCAATTTACCCATAAATAAACTGCTATCTAGACGAGCCGTATCCCCGATAGCAGTGTTTGGCGTGTATGTCTGTACCCCTGTTTGTCTAGCCGAAATTCCGGGACCTGGGAAACCCTTCGCGTTATAAAGCGTCCAATAAAAACTAGCTTCAGTTTGCTCATATTTAAGCTTGGATACGATAGCGCTCGAAACAAAGTTCTCAGTGAGTGTACTGCTGGCGCTGCCAGATTGGCCCAGAACGAAATAGGGATATGGTGGAGCTCCTCCCGCTTCCATTCCAGCTTGTACACCTGGTTGTATATCCATAGGCGTATATTTAGCCCCAGTGTTTTGACTGTCTTGCCCACTAAGTGCCCCATTGAAACTAAAATGGAGTTTAGGAGCCAGTTCCTTAGCAAACTTTACTTCAGATTGATAATTTCCAAAGTATCCCCCTCTAACAGAAGCAGAGAGATTTTCCTTCTCAACGCCTGGAGTTCTGAGAGAAATAACACCTTGAAGCGCGTCGCTGCCATACAAGGTTGAACCAGGACCAATGATCATTTCGATCCGGTCTAAGACTCCCAGGTCAATATTGGGTCGTGCTTGGATAGCAGATTGTTGATAGATTGAGGACATATTGACGCCATCCAAGAGAACGCTGATCGAAGGGATTTGGCCTGGATCATTGAAACCGCGAGTAGCAACAGTAGGTCCGGCTTGGAAGATATTATTTTCATAAACCATGGTGCCTGGTGCAGTACGAATTGCTTCAAAAGTACGGCGGGCTCCCTGTTTCTTCCAGGTATCGTGATCAATCGCGAAGACTGAAGCTCCAACGTCGAGATCTCTTTCTTCGAAGAGTGACGCGACGGAGACCTTAACGTCCAAGATTTCTTTCAAAGAAAGTTCATCTTCGGAACTAGAGTTTATGGGGCTAGAAACTTCCTGAGCGAATGCCCCGGATGTGGAAAGGAGCGCCAATAAACTGGCGATCGATTGTTTTTTAAATGTAATGTTCATATTTTGCTACCTAAATTCCTCTCTCGAATTCAAGTTTAAATTACTTTGTTTTAAAATTATTACTGTCTTACTATATCGACAACATAAAAATACATGCCCCTCATTCTCTAGATAACTTTGCAGTCTCAGAAAAATTTGGCAGATAGATAAAGTATCTAGGTTCTCGTTTTTATGCAAATAGCAGTTTAGTTAAAATCATCAATTCAATTACAAGACAGTGTCTTTTGTTTAATAGTCCCTGCTGCGAAAAAATAGAATATGAGCCAATTAATACTTTATGGTGGATGATTATTACTTGACGTATTTGCTTACGGAGCCATCATGAGAATTGAATAAGATAGTTTATAGTTTGCTTGCAAAGCATTTCAAAATAGTAGTAATTTTAATTGAATAGGCTTCACATAAAATGATTTTTAAAAGTAAATTACAAACTACGCTGCTAGGAGTTTCACAGGTTTTAAGTCTAGTAATTTTTACTTTTTTTTGTACTCCTGTTTACGCATCAGAAGGTCTGCCGATCTACTACTCTACAATGCAGACAGTCAAGACAAGGCAAGATGCCTTTAAGAGTGAGATGAAAAAGCTGGATTTAGAACCTGTGGTGTTTGGAAAATTTAAAGAGTTTATGGCGCAAGTAAATTCAGAAAAATCCAAAATTGTGATCGCACCTTCCTTTTTTGGAAAATACGATTCGGGTTATTGTCCGGTTCTCCGGTTTTCCAATGCGGGCAATAAGAACTTCAAGTATTTGATTTTGGCTCTCTCAGATGAATGGAAAAATAAGGATTTAAGTTCAGGTAGGATCGGAGTAGTCGAAGAAGTGCCTCGCGAAAAATTGAACGACTTTTTATTAGATATTACTGGAAAAAAATTTCAAATGGTCCGCGGTGTCACGAAACCGGAAGATTTATTTCCACTTCTCATTTTTAAATCCGCGGATTTTATTATGGTTTCCTCGGATAATTTGAAAATTCTAAAAGAAAAATTTACAACTCCGTTAAAATTACTTCAAGAGACTGAATTTGTGGACGCTCCAGGCGTTTTCGTTCGGAAAGATGCAAGCACAAAGGACTTGGTAGCGAAGCTATCTCAGTTGACTCCAGTGACCTCTGCTGCGCTTGGATTTACATCGCTTGAGCCCTGTGAGGGCTGTACCCAATGAAAAATAAGTTAATATTTTTAGTTTTGATTCAGCTAGTTTTTACAAATCTGGGTTTCTGCGCTAAGCCAAAAATTCTCTTTGTTCGAAGCGAAGGCGTTCAATTTCAAGAAGTCTTTCGAGCAATGAATGAAGAGCTCGCCACAAGTTATGAAATCAAAGAGCAAGTTTTAGAGAAAAGTTCGACCTTTGATGAATTTAAGGCGCTTGTGACCAAACAGGAGCCGCAGCTACTTATCCTCATGGATAATAAGCCCGTTGAGTATGCCTTAAAATATAACGCGGCTCTTCCCAATCCTGCAAAGAGAGTTAAGGGCGTTGCACTCATGAGTCTTAACTTGAAGCAGTTACTTAAGGATTCTAAGGAAATTTCTGGAATTGCTTTTGAGCCGTCTGCTTATCTTTTGGTGACTCAGTTTAGATACTTGTTAGAAAAAACTTTGAAGAACGTTGTAGTTTTTTATCGAAAGAGTCTTTTCCAGAACATGATTCGTGAAGTTCAAGGTCAGTTAAAAGGGGAAGGCATTGAGCTGATTGCTGTTGATGTAGAAACCAAGGGAAATTCCAAAGCAGCTATTAATGAAGTTTTAAAAGAGAATTTGAAAAACTATAATAGTGATAAAACGGGTGCCTTGTGGGTACTTTTGGATTCAGCTCTTATTAATCAGATTAGCTTCAATCAGGTCTGGATGCCTGCAATGCAGGAATCTCGTTTGTCGGTGATTACAGGTACGGAAAACCTAATTTCAACGGACATGAAGTTTGGAGTCTTCGCGATTACGCCCAATCTGCCTGATCTGGCCCATCAGGCAATTCAACAAGTCGAGTCTATCTTGAAAGATCATCGGGCTCCCACGGTCTTTGGCGTCGAAGAAGTCGTTTCAATTAATAAGATACTCAATACATCTCGAGCTAAAGAAATTAAACTTCAGCTTCGAAAAGATCGTTTGACTGATATTAAGCTCATAGAGTGATTCTGAAGCTTAGTTTCGCTAACCCCTTTTGGATCTCTCAGCAACTCTCTCGATGATGGCTAAATGCTCAGTTGTAGCAAGTTGTGCGGAGACAGACGGTATGGACACTGGTGGGCACATTGCCAGATGCTCCCTCTTAAAGGCCATGACTCGTTCCACTGATCTTAGGACAGTTTCTGCACTGAGAGTTTGGTTCTCGAGTGCCTTGATTAACGATTCATAACCATGACGAGCAGTAGCTTCGGTTCTGTAGATTAGCATATCGCAGCCCGCTTCCAGAGCTAAACGGGGTGCCTCTTCAGCGCCGTAGTTGTCTGCAATGGCTTTCATGTCCAGGTCATCACTTACAATCAATTTTTCATACCGAAGCTCTTTACGTAAAATGTCCTGAAGGAAAATTTTAGATAATGTGGCAGGAAACTGAGAATCAATCTTTGTATTGAGGATATGAGCTGTCATGACCATGCCGCAGCGTGCTTTAAAGGCTTTTTGAAACGGCTTAAACTCACGTTCTCGCAAAACTTCTAGTGGGGTGTCTACACTAGGCAACGCTAAATGGGAGTCTACCGAAGTATCTCCATGGCCAGGAAAATGTTTTACACAAACTTGAACACCGTGAACCAAGTGACCCCGAATGACCGCTGTTACATATTTAGATACAGCTTCTTCTGTAATTCCATAGGAGCGATTTCCAATTACCGGATTTTTAGGATTGGTGGCGATGTCTGCGACCGGACAAAAATTTAAATTAATGCCGACGGCTTTCAATTCTTTTGCGACGATTTCAGAAATTTCGAAAGCTAATTTAGGTGAGTTCATGGCTGCAATTGCGGCAGCTTCAGGTATTTTGGTAAATCCTTTTTTGAATCGCTGGACTCTCCCGCCTTCGTGATCAACGCTGATCAGCATAGGAGTATCATTTCGGCATGCCTTGATTTCGTTGGTGAGTTCAGCGATCTGAGCGGGAGTATCTGCATTGAGCGAAAATAAAATTACACCACCAATGCCGGCTTGAGAAATGAAGGCGGAGGTCTCCTCCGCTAACTCTAACCCACTGAAACCAATAATAAAAAGTTCGCCTAATGCTCGCTGCGCTTCTGTGAAAGTTGCCATTTTCTCTCTCTCTATGAAAAGCAGAGGATACCCTATTTCCGGGCCAACTCATTCAGAAATTTTTATTTTGTCCGAATAGTACTAGGAACACTATGGATGCATTTGAACGAGGCCAGTTTGTTATCAATGCGGGTTATGCGCTTGTAGGTCTGGCGGCCTTTATTGTTGCTAGGATGGTGTTAGTTGAGCAAGAGTCGCGTGCAGCTCAAGAGAATTTAGACGAGCTGCGCGATCGCAAAGCTAGCAATCCGCTGGTTAAGTTTCTCCGGCCTTTTTTTACGCAGTATGTTGTTCCAATCATCCGCGGTAAGCCATTCTGGGATAAAAAGAGAAAATTCTTTCGAAGAAAAATTATTGCAGCAGGGCTTAAAGAAGAGCTGACTGCCGACGAATTTATTTCTTTTAAAGTCGCCTTGATCGTTTTTTTCCCACTCGTGGGTGGAATGCTAAAAGCGGGCGATTTCATTGATTTAGCCTGGTATTATATTCTGGGATTTGGGCTAATCGGGTGGTTCTACCCTAATTTTTGGGCTAATGGTCGCATCGAGACTCGCCAAAAACAGGTCCTAAGAGCGATGCCATTCATAGTGGATCTTCTGGCCCTGTCCACAGAAGCGGGGCTCGATTTTGTCGGTGCTATTGGTAAAGTTGTGGACAAAGCTCCCTCCAGTCCAATAGTGGAAGAATTTTCTCAGCTTTTGAAAGAAATAAAAGTTGGCGCATCGCGACAAGAAGCGCTTCGAGAGATGGCCGCTCGAATCGATATGACGCAGGTGAACTCTTTCGTGGCAATTTTGATTTCTGCCGATCAAATGGGGGCTTCCATTGGCAAAATCCTGAGGCAGCAATCGGAGCAGATTAGGTCAGAACGCATGGTTCGAGCCGAAAAGGCGGGCGCTGCGGCAGCTCAAAAAGTTCTATTACCCCTAGTTCTCTTTATTTTACCGGCAGTTATGTTGATGATCTTTGGTCCTTTCGGCTTAAGTTTGATTTATCCCCCGGCTTAATAATAATAACTGAATGAAAACCCAAACTATTCAAAAGTCCGTCGGATCAATAATTCGTATTCAATCAGTCAAAAATAGTACCTGGATTGCCGAAGAGTGTTCTGTGGCAACTACTTTTCTAAGTCGATTTATCGGTTTGATGGGCAAGCGGGCCCTTGCGGAAGGGCAGGGATTACTTTTGCGTCCGTGTAACGATATTCATATGTGGTTTATGAAGATTCCAATCGACGTAGTGTTCTTGAAACGTGATCAAAATTCTTCTGACAATACTGTCGAGGTGACCTCAGTGCGTGAAAACCTGAGGCCTTGGCGCATTCTTCCCGTGCGAGATTTTAAGGCGTTTCAAACTCTGGAATTACCGGTGGGGACAATTCAAAGATGTGACCTTAGAGAGGGAGACAAACTGTGTATAAGTTAACCGTAATTTCCGGTCCAAACCAAGGTACGACCTATGCGGTCCAAGAAGGCGAGCTAGCCATTGGTCGGCAAGCAGGAAACGCGGTAGTCCTTCCCTCCTCCAAGGTTTCCAAAATTCATTGCACACTCACAGTCACCGGCGATGAGGTGATTCTAAAAGATCAGGGAAGTTCCAATGGAACGTTTGTGAATGGCACTCTTACTAAATTCAGAAAAATCAAAGAGGGCGACCGAATTAGTGTGGGAGAATATGTATTTGAGCTTTCTAAGCCAGTAAAAAAAGCAGTGAAGCCCATGGCGCTTCCTAAGAAAATAAGGAGCCAGTTTCAATCACCTCCGGCGATGGGAGGAAGCGGCTTTCCAAATCCCCCTGGGGGGATGTCAGGCATTCCAGGAATGGGAAGTGGGGCTGAAATGAGTCAGCTGGAAGGTCCTCCGAAAGATCTTCGCGGCAAAATTGCCTGGGCCTTTGATCACCAGTTCATGCCTATTTTTTATAGTCTCAATCTCAAATATGAATGGCGCGCCATCGCCGTTGGCATGTTTCTGATGTTTTCGTTTCTGAATTTAACGGTATCAGTCTACCCACTTTTGGAATCAAGTCATCAAGCCATTATTAAAGAAACCGGTCGAAGGGCCCTCTTTATGGCAAGGCAGATTGCGGATCAAAATGCCCCGTTTCTTGCTAATAGAATGGAAACTAAAAGTGAAATTGGAATTATAGAAAATGCCGATGGAGTTAGAACCGCCATGTTGGTGGATTTGGATAATCGGATTATTGCTCCTTCAGCCAAGTTGAATCAATATTTGGCGTCAGGGGCTGAAGCTGCGGTTGCCATTAAAGCCAGGGATTCTTTTCGATCGGGCAGAGAGACAGGTTATTGGATTGAGGCAGATGAGTCCACACTAGTTGCCGTAGAGCCCGTGAAAGTTCTGAGTCCGACTGCCGGAAGGAATGTGGTTGTTGCCATGGCAATAGTTTCAATCGACAGTTCCTTGGCCACTCCTGAAATGGGCGAATTAGGCGTGATTTATTCCGAAATTCTTGCGATCACCGCGATAATTTTGGGATTCATATTTTTAATTCTATATCGCATGACCTTGAAACCCTTCCAAGTTCTTAACGAAGATATTGATAGAGCTTTAAAGGGAGACATGAACCAAGTCACACATGAATTTAAAATCGAAGAGCTGAATCCACTTTGGGATATTATTAATTCAGCCATTCAACGGGTCTCCAGGAACAATAGTCCTGAAAGTTCAAGTAATTCCGGTGAATCCACTGAAGCATTTGTCGGTCCTTTGAGAATGATTGGAAACCTTGTAAAATTTGGATTTCTAATTTTTGATTCTGAGAGAAAAATTGTTTTCATAAACTCAATATTTGAAGAAATGAGTGGCATTAGGTCCGAATCTGCGATGGGGCAGGATATTTCTAGTGTCGCAAGAGATCAGGCAATGGGGTCGATGACCAACGATTTGCTGGGAAGAGTGTCAACTGGAGGGGAGGGACTCGTTGAGGATTTTGATTTTTCTGGAGTGGGCTGCAAAATTTATATGGCTGGCTTTGGCTCCGAAGGAAACGCCCCAAAATGTTTTGTAATGGCAGCCGTGAAAGTCGACTGAAGGTGAGATGGGTAATGCTATAAAGTACAAGCATACGAATGTACCGCGACACCCTCAAGAAAGGGCCCGTCTAAAAGTGGTCCAAGGGGCTGACTTCGGGTCCACCTTTATCATTACAGGTCCGACTGCCTCTATTGGTCGAGGTGAGGATAATGATATTGTCTTGATCGATCTCAAGGCCTCAAGATTACATGCTATGATGATCCAAGATCCGGGGGGAAACTGGAGAATCAAGGATCATGGAAGTTCAAACGGGATTTTAATTAATTCAAAACCTACGCGGGAATCAGCACTTCAGTACTTTGATGTATTTACTCTAGGAGAAACTACTCTTGAGTTTATATCGCCAGAAGCGGGGACCAAGACTTTAATGTCCCCGGCTAGATCGGCCGGCCAAGTTAAATTACATCAAAGAACATTCCAGGCAGCTAAAGATCGGGTGAATCAAAGCTTTGGTCAATTTACGGGAAGAGCCGCTAACGTCTTCGATGCCGCTGGTGGGAATGCGGCCCCAGGGAGCGCATCAAAAAGTAAAAAACCTCTTATTTATATTGTTGGGGTTGTAGGACTCGGCTTACTCCTTTTAGGAGATCCGGATAAACCTGCAAAACCGAAATCGAAAACCCCAAGCAATGAATCAGGTCAAGATCTTGCGTCTTTTCTTCCGACACCTGATTTCAATAAATCGGCAGAAACTATTTTCAAGGACGGTCTCAGAGAATATTTTGTGCACAATTATGGCAGGGCTCGTATTCAATTCGAGACTGTACTTCAAATCAGTCCCAACCATGTATTGGCTACCCTGTACCTCGAGAATTGTAATAAGGCCGTAGAAGAAGAAGTAAAAGTCAACTTGGAAGGTGGCAAAAAATCTTTCGAAGCCGGCAAGCTTCGTGATGCAAAGGGGCATTTCGAAACAGTTATGCGCTTGCTCTTTCGGGACCAAGCAAATCCTGCTTACATTGAAGCTCGAGATCAGTTCGATCAGGTGGTCAAGACAATCAAAGGTGAGGTAGGGAAGACATGAGTACCGCCAATCTCACCGTTATCAAAGAAGGAGTAGTCGTTAAGACATGCCTAGTGGAGGGTGAGTTAGTTCTTGGTCGATCGAAGGATTCAGAAATCCGGCTCGATGATCAGGGAATTTCGCGACACCATGCTGTTTTTAAGTGGGTGGGGGGAAACCTTCAAGTAGAGAAAAAAAGTGAATTTGGCACCCTCATAGTAAATGGTGCCGATTGCGTTTCGGCGAGGCTAAATCATTCAGACGTTATTTCAATTGGACCTTATCTTATCAAGGTTTCCATGGAAGCGGGAAAATCTATTTCTACCGCTCCAACCCAGACACTAGGTGGGACGGAAGATTTATCGATTAAAACTCTCGACCTTACACCGCCTGAAGCACTTAGCCTCGATAATCCTGAGACTAGTTCGCCCGAATCGTTGGCACCTTTAATAGACAACGCACCGGACCCACTTGAATCTTCAGTCACAGATAGCTCATCGGAGAACTCGCCATCCGAAGAGATTAGCCCAGATGGAAATGCCTTGGAATTTGCGTCTGAAGGTAATCTCGAGTTAGACGCTCCCGATTCCTCACAGGATTTCTCTCCAGAGCCTGAACCCTCCGAATTAATTGCTGATGACGGCAAAACTAAGTTTACTCCAGCTAGCACGCTCAACGTCCGTCTGATTTTTGAGCCGGGTACAGCAAACGTCACGGACTACAGTATTACGAAAGATGAAACCTCCATTGGTCGAGGTAAGGATTGCGATATCGTTCTAAATGACAAAAAGTCTTCAAGGAAAAATTCTGTCATAAGAAAAGCAGGTTTAAATTTCCTAATTAAAGATTTGAACTCGTCCAACGGAACTTATGTCAACGGAGCAAAAATCCAAGATCACGAGCTTTCAGGGGATGATTATATCAAAATTGGAGAGGTTCGGTTTCAGTTTAAAGCAGAAAGTGCGGAATACGCCAAAAATCAAAATAATTTTATGGAAGTCGATAATGCTCCAGCTGTGGAGGGTTTCGAAATGTCTGTCCCTGAGCCGGGGATGGATGCTGAAAGCGGGTTGATCCCAGAAGAGTTTCAACAGCAAGAAATGCCAATCGCCCAATCTTTCGCAAGTTCTCAACCCAGTTTGGGAAACCAAAATGGAGGAATTCCCGGAGTGCAGGGGATGTCCGGTGGCTCGGGAACAATGGGAATAACGGGACTGGCGGGAGGTAGTAGCCAAAAGCGGACTCTACTTGAGCGCTTCAAAGAACTCCCCAAGCGAACTCAAATTATTACCGCGATAGCCGCGATTCTTTTTTTCATGTTTTTAACCGACGAAGACGCTACTGGAATAAAAAAGAAAAAGGGTGCCGGGAAAAAAACCGCCGTCGTGAAGAAAAATTCTGATGGCTCGAAAATAGCTACTGCCCCTATTAGCTTTGACTCGCTTTCCGCAGAACAGAAGGGGTTCGTAGAAGCTCAACACGCCCTTGCTTTTGATTATTATAAGAATAAAGAATATGACAAATCGATATTTGAAATTACAAAAATATTCGCTCTGATTCCTGACTATAAAGATGCACGTGAAATTGAACGATATGCGAAGGAAGGGAAAAGGAAATTAGAGGCCTTGGAAGAGGAAAGGAAAAAGAAAGAAGATGAAGCCCAGTTGAAAGATAAAATCAATCACCTGGTGGAAGATACAAAAGTAAGAATGGGAAAGAAAGATTACGAAAACGTGAACGAACTTTTCACACAAATTCTCTCTCTAGATCCTGACAATACTGCGGTAGCTGGATGGCGAAAAGAAATTGAAGCTTATAAAGAACAACTGAAACTGGTTGAGCAACAGAAAGAGGTCGTGGCTGCACTCAATAAAAATGCATGGGTGATCTACAAAGAGGGGCTAAGCTTCAAAAAGTCCGGAAAATACCATACCGCAATCAATTCTTTTCAAAGAGCGCTCGAATTAGGTGCCACCCAAAAGAAAATTGGCATCCTTGCAAAAGGAGAAATCCGGCGCTGTCAGGCCTTGATCAAGGCTTCGCGTGAGCCCGTATTGGCGGAAGCTAAAGTTAAAGAAGATGCTGGTGAGTATTTCACGGCCTTTAAACTTTACAAAAAAGCTACCCAAATTGACCCTCCCCATCCAGGAGGATATGCCGGTATGAACCGAGTTAAAGGTATTCTTCATGATCGGGCCAAGGTTATTTACACAGAAGCAATCATTGCCGAAAGTTACAGTGATTTCGAAAACGCTAAAAAAATGTTTAAACAATGTTTAGATAGTTCCCCTGTGGATGATATCTACCACGAGCGAGCAGCACGTAAATTGGCTCACTATTTTGAAAAGAAAGAGGAACCCCAGCCGTGAGTGCCAATAGACATCTTAATATTCCTGTGCAAGCCATCTCTACCTTCGCTAGTAAAGGCCGTCGGCCCGCTCAGGAAGATTACCTTTTAGTCGACAGGGAAAAAGGAATGTTTATCATTGCCGATGGTTTTGGAGGGCCGGTTCCTGGACAGCAGGCGGCAAAAACAGCTTGTGAAAGTGTGCAACACTTTCTCTATAAGGAGGCAGGGGATTTGGAGGCCACGCTACCTTTCGTTTTAAAGAATTATTTTTCTCTCGCAGGTAACGTTCTTTTCAATTCCCTGATTTTCGCTAATAAGAAAGTCAATGCACTCAATAAAGGTAAAAATATACATGAAAAAGGCGGCGCCTCAATCCTTGCTGGTTTTATCGATGGTGATTTGCTTGCGCTCGCGAATGTAGGAGTCTGCACTGGTTGGTTATTTCGCGGAGGTAGAAGTATTGAATTAGTGGTGCCAAGGAGTTTTGGCCGGCTCCGAGATCCTTTGGAGCGTGATAGTGCGATGGAATATCGAGCTCCCTTAATTGCTTTAGGCATGTATGAGAATTTGGAACCCGAAATCGTAGAATATAGAATTACTCCCGGCGATTGGTTGGTTCTCAACACAGATGGAATTCTGAGTCAAGTTATCGAACAAATTGCAATAATTCAGAGTAAAAACACCGGTTTGGCGATAAGCGTGCAGGAAATTGGCAAATACTTAAATTCGATTCAATTTGAGGATAATGCTTCGATATCTTTAGTGATTTTCTAATCGCCTGCACTAGGTGTATTGACTTTATAAATATAAGTAGCATAATAATAGGTAGAGCAAGTGAACCTGATTTGAGGACTAGATTAAAGACCTCATCGAGGTATGCCGATCACTTAGACGCATGGTAAGGAAAGGAGGCACGATGAAAAGGTATTTAAAAAGATTATTGACCGACGATACGGGGCAATCCACGACTGAATACATTCTTATTCTGGCTGTAGTGGTCATGGTAACTATGAGGTTTAAAACCTTATTCCAAAGTAAGTTGGAAAACTTGATTGGTACAGTAGGTAACGAAATCGATGAAGCAGGAAGAGCAAACGCAAATTAGGGCGGCAGTATTAATTCCTGGATTAATAGACTTACTTAAAGATGAACGCGGACAAGGAACTGTGGAATATATCCTAATTTTATCTGTATCAGTTGTTGCCGCTTCGCAGGTTGCGAAGAAAATTCTTTCAACTTTAGACCGCGCTGTATTGCTAATTGGTGCTCAACTTGAACGGGATCTCAAAACTGGTAGACTGGGGCCCAGTGCTTGGCAAAATTGAATTCATCAAATATCTAATCTTGGGAGTGGCCGGGCTGGCTACACTCACCGATCTGTTTTTCGGAAAAATTTACAATTGGATCACTCTCCCTACAGCTTTGAGCGGAATTTTAGCCAGCTATTATTTCTTGGGCTGGCCGGGGGTAGGGCAAGCCTTGTTGGGCTTTTTAGGAGGCCTATTATTTTATGGGTGGCTCTTTGGTCTTCGCATAATAGGTGGCGGGGATGTTAAATTGCTTATGGCATTTGGAGCTTTGGCAGGTCCCGAATATACGCTCCAAGTAGCACTTCTAGGTATCGTAATCGGCGGAGCATTTGCCTTTGTCATTCTATTAGCGAGCGGAAGACTGCTCGGATTCCTCCTTCGATTCTACAATTTTCTTCTCACTTTATTTATTCGAGAATTAGAGGTTCAGCTGCCCAAGGTGGATAAGGCATTTACGATGCCCTTCGGGATACCTTTATCAATTGCGGCTGTTTGGGTAGCTTTTGCTAACCCATTTCTCCATTTTGGTGGTTTATGGCTCCATTAGGCCGTTGCCCGCAGCTCTTAGTAGTCCGGGAGGAAGGCGGTCAAGCCACTACCGAATATGTCTTGCTTATGGCAGTTGTCCTGAGCTTTTACCTCATGATTGCCAAAGGAATAGGTAGAATTGGGGTGGCCCAGAAACTGATGTCTCCAATTACAGTACAGTTCGCGTCTGCTTACCAATACGGCAAAATACCCAGTCGGGCCGACTCAGCTAGTGGAGATCTTCTTAGGCCTCTCAGCAATTCCAAGTTTCGAGTATTCCTGAACCCCAAGGCCAACTAACCACCAAAAGGGGTTAAATTGGATATGGAGCTTTTCGGTCGGAGATAACAAGCAAGGTTTAAGTTGGGATAGCAGGACTCCGATACATATTTAGGAGTAAACCGTTCATGATTTCGCGATAATGGTTATTAAATATGAATAATAGAGCACTTACCTTAGCTTTAGTGATGGCCGGGATTGCAGTCTTTTTCGTCCAGAGCTATGTCAGCAGTATCGAAGAAGAAGCCAAGAAAAAATTTGGGACTGAGATCCTCGTGATTGTAGCGCGACGAGACATTAAGGAAATGGAGACGCTCAATGAAACTTCACTTGAGCTAAAGTTAATTCCAAAAAGATTTTTAGAACCTGCTGCGATCTCTTTGGAAAAGAAAGAGCAAGACAAGGAAACCTCCAAGGCCTTGAAGGGTTTGGCAGGAGTCGTCGCAATCGTCCCTATCCGTAAGGGTGAACAGATTACCTACAATAAAATTACCGAACCGAGCATGAGGACAGGGCTGGCACCTCAAATTGCCCCGGGAAGAAGAGCAATATCTATTCCGGTAAATGAAACTTCAGGTGTCTCTAAGCTAATCAAGCCAGGAGATCGGGTAGATCTGATTGCAGTGTTAGAGGCAGGTGGCGGTAAAGAAAACAAAATTGCAAAGACCGTCCTACAAGATGTCATTATTTTATCTATTGGTCGTTATGTCACAAATAACGTGGCCCGTATTATTGAATCTGACGGTTCTGGGGGAAAGGAAAGAGTAAGACCCCTATCTCAGGACTTTAGTTATAATTCAGTTACTTTAGAGGTGGAGCCTTCCCAGGCTCAAGCTTTGGCATTGGTGATGGCCAATGGAGATAATGCATTGACACTCTCATTGCGTAACAATGATGATTCCGAGCGATTGAGTTTTCCCGCTACGGTGATGGCCGATGTTCTAGGTGCAGAGATGAGTCGAGTAAAAGGGGCTCAATTGAAGAGATGAAATGGGTTGAAAAACTCCGGGATGCAGTTTGGAAACAGTCTGCTTTGGGCAAGGTCCTTAAGGGACGGGTTTGCCTAATCTTGCTCCTTAGCATCCTAATTTATAGTTTGAATATTATCTCCGAGGCGGCTGATGGTCCTGTGGATGCACCGCCGACATTGGTTCCCAAAAAGCGAAATCGTTATCAGAGATCTAAACTAACATATGATGAGTCGGAAGGGGAAGCGGATAGAAGGCGTTTACTTCTAACCACCGGGGAAGATAAAGCGGTTGATTTGGATTTCGAAGCCAATGCAGGTGCAAACGGGATTAGTTACGGGAATCCCCAAATCGTCACTACGACTCTAGTCAAAATCGGAGAGAAACGACAACTCGTTTTTAAGCCGCTGAAGGCCGGTGAGACAACGGTTACTGTCCGGGACAACGACGGCAGTTTAAAATTAATTTTCATGGTGCGAGTAACCGGGACAAATCTACTAAGGATCGCAAACGAAATAAGAGATCTGTTGAGGGACGTGGAGGGATTGGATATTCGGATCGTAGGTCCGAAGGTGGTAATCGAAGGTGAAGTAATCGTACCTATAGATTACGGGAGATTGCTGACGGTCATTCAAGACAAAAGTTACGCGGATTTTGTCTTAAATCTTACCACTCTTTCCCCTTTGGCTATGAAAGTAATGGCTAAGAGGATCCAAGACGATGTGAATGCAGCGGGGGCTCCGAATGTAAAGACTCGGGTTGTGAACGGGACAATTTTTCTAGAAGGAACCGTTGACAATATGGACCAGTCTAATCGAGCGTTTAAGTTGGCCAATCTTTATCTTCCGGATTTGAAACCAGGTAGCCTATTGGAAAAAGATCCCACTGTCCAACGAGCGCCGCCTCGAAAACTGATTGAGAGTTTTATTGTAATAAATCCGCCACCGCCGCAAAAAACAGACAAATTAGTTCGAGTCACTGTTCATTTCGTAGAGTTGTCCAAAGATTATAATAAGGTATTTGGATTTAAATGGCAGCCGGGTTTCACTTCTGATCCTCAGATTCAAGTCGGACAAAGCCAAACAGGTGCCGCTGGCGCATCAACTGGAGCGTCCTTTAGTGGTACACTTTCGTCTCTTCTTCCTAAATTGGCCTCTTCTCAGGCAGCAGGTTATGCCCGGATTCTTAAGACAGGAACACTCATTGTCCGAAGTGGCCAACCCGCAACTCTTACTGAGGCGACGCAAATTCCTTATAATCAGGCTGGCCAAAATGGCCAAGTTACTGCAGCCACCAAGGACGTCGGATTGAGCGCCGCAGTAACTCCTTTGATATTGGGTCAGAGCGAAGATATCCAACTTAACGTAGAAATGAACCAAACCAATTTGGTAGGCCGTGCCCCTGCTACCGGGGCGCCCCCTATTACCGCGACACATAAAGTGAAGACAACCATTTACGTGAGATCTGGCGAAAGTGCAGCCGTCGCAGGGGTTATTTCAAGTGATATAGGCACCGATTTCAATAAAGATGATCCTTCGCCAGGGGCCTTTTCTCAAGGTACGGATCCTTTGTTTACCCTTCTTAGATCCAAAGCCTATCGAAAGAAAAAGTCTCAATTTGTTATCTTTGTAACACCTCAAATTATCGAAAATGCTTCAGAGGGTACTGACGATATGAAGAGAAACTTCAGAGTAAAAGTAAAGTAAGTGGCGTAGTACGAAAGGACTCAAGTCATGGCCGGTCATATTGTAGCCGTAGTAGGAGGAAAAGGGGGAGTGGGGAAGAGTGTCTTCGCCGCTAATCTTGCCATTGCGTATCTTCAAGAGTTTAAACAAAGACCACTGATTATTGATCTGGACCTTGGGAGTCTAGGAGATCAAAACATAATTTTGGGACAAAACCCGCCTAAGAGCATCGTTGATGTTTCGAAATTACAAGGCGGCGCCATTGATCCTAAGTCATTGGCTCCCTTCATGGTAAATGCGCCCGCAGGTTACAGTTACATAGGGTCACCTAAAGACGCAATTCTCGCTCGAGATATCGACATTGACGGCTTGGGCAGATTTCTTAAGGCTGCACCCAACGTATTTAATTTGGTCGTAGTGGATTGTGGGAATGGTACGGACCCCTGGGCATTAAAAACTTTTGAATACTCCACAGCCATTTTTGTTGTTACGACGGCAGATGTCATCGTAATTAACCAAACAAAAAGAGTATTGGCCAGAATTCAGGAATTACTCTTCCCGCCGGAAATGGTTCAGATTGTCGTTAATAGGTATTCACAGAGCAATATTATTACCCCACAAATGATTCAAAAGAATCTGAATCGAGCCATTTTTGCTGCGATTCCAGAGGATGTAGCAACCTGTGACGGTTCTCTGGCTAAAAGTATTCCTTTCTGTATTGCAGCAGCAGGGGCGCCAATCTCTCGCTCTTATCACGATATAGTTCGTAAGATTCAGCAGACTAATTTGTATGAAAACTTAGCTAAATTAAAAAAACCTACTGGAGTAGTTGCGAAGGCGGCAGCAGGCGCAGGAGCAAAGGATTTGTTGAGCGGTGGGGCCGATGGTGGAAAGGACCCTTCTGGAGGCCCTGGCGCTCGGAGTAGCGCAGCTCCTTTGGATCCTTGGACCGCAATGAAACTACGAATTCACAAATCCTTGGTAGAGCAGATGGATTTGAAAAAGATGAATATCGATACGAGCGACCCCAAACAGCGAGCCATCTTACGGGAAAAGACGCAAAAGGGTGTGCTGGATATTCTGGCATCTGAAGACACTAGTTCCCTTCTCACCACTCGTGAGCTGAAGGCACAAATGTTAAAGGAAGTGTTAGACGAAGCTTTAGGATTGGGGCCCTTGGAGGATTTGTTAGCAGACGATTCTGTGACTGAAATTATGGTGAACGCCAGAGACCAAATTTACATCGAAAAAGCCGGTAAGCCCCAGTTGTCCAAGGTTAACTTTTCGAGTGAATCTCAAATGATGAATGTCATCGAAAGAATAGTTACTCCTTTGGGGCGCAGAGTTGATGAAAAGGTTCCGTACGTGGACGCAAGACTTCAAGATGGTTCGCGAGTGCATGTTATTATTCCGCCCCTCTCTTTGCGCGGTCCGACTATTACTATTAGAAAATTCCCCAAGAAAAGAATTGAATATAAGGATTTGGTCACTTTTGGCTCCATGACAGAAGAAATTGCAGATTTTCTGCGATGCTGCGTTGAAGCCAAACTAAACATTGTTGTTTCAGGAGGTACGGGATCTGGAAAAACTACACTCCTAAATGTTCTCTCGAATTTTATCCCTGCGTCAGAACGAATTATTACGGTTGAGGATTCGGCCGAAATTCAATTGGGTCAAGAACACGTTGTGCGACTTGAATCACGACCGAAGAATATTGAAGGAGAAGGGGAAGTTAGCATTCGGGACCTCATTAAATGTTGTCTCAGAATGCGCCCCGATCGAATTGTGGTGGGTGAGTGTCGAAGTGGGGAAGCCTTGGACATGCTTTCAGCGATGAATACCGGGCATTCCGGGTCTCTGACGACTCTGCATGCCAATAATCCTCGAGAAGCGATTGCCCGTCTGGAGACTCTCGTGATGATGGCCGGTCTCGGATTGCCGGCTAAAGCAATTAAGGAAAATATAGCCTCCGCCGTCGGGTTAATTATCCAACAATCTAGAATGAGCGATGGAACTAGAAAGGTAACCTACATTACCGAAGTTGTAGGGATGCAAGGCGAAGTCATTAGTCTTCAGGACATCTTTATTTACAAACAAGAAGGGTTAGATAAGAAGCGAAAAATCATCGGAAGGTTTGTTCCCACCGGATTTATCCCGAAGTTTGTAGAGGAAATGGAAGCCAAGGGGATGAAAATATCACGGGGACTGTTTTCTGCAAAATAAGGCGGTTTACTTATTATGATGAAAATCGGGGGTATCTTACTTTTTGGTTTATCCGTCTTTTTAGCTTCCTATATTTACAGCACTCGCTTCCTGGATTGGCTGAGATTTCAGTCTTTAGGAACACGCGACTATATTGTTGAACGTCTAGGTATGATGTTTATTGATATTCCCCCACAACGTATCCTGCTTGGATTGTTCTCTATAAGTTTTGGATTAGGAACACTGATCTTTTTGGCTTTTTTGCCCAATCTGTTTCCAGGAATTCCCTTGGCCATTATTGGAACCATAATAGGTTGGAAGCTTCCTAAGCCGATCGTCAACTATATGTATAATAAACGGGTGAAAAAGTTTGTAATGCAGATGGTGGATGCTCTTTCCTTGATGTCCAATGGTATGAAATCAGGTCTTTCTGTAGTCCAATCCCTAGGCCTAGTAACCCAGGAAATGCCAAATCCGATTCAGCAGGAGTTTACGTTAGTCCTAAGTGAAAACCGTGTGGGGGTATCTTTGGAAGACGCTTTTTTGAATCTTTCGAAGAGGATAAAAAGTGATGATGTTGAAATGTTTGTGACTTCGATCAATATTCTTAAGGAGACCGGCGGAAATTTGGCGGAAACTTTTGATACCATCGTTTCGACTATCCGAGAAAGAATTAAGGTAGAGAACAAGATTTCGGCCTTAACTGCGCAAGGATTTTATCAAGGGGTTTTTGTCATGGCTATTCCCCCTATTTTGGCGGTGGTGTTCTTTCAAACTGACCCGGATTTTATGCGGCCTCTGGTTACGACTCCTGTTGGATGGCTTATTGTAATGGGCATATTCCTGTTGGAAGCAGTCGGGTTTTTTGTGATCATGCAGATTGTAAAAATTGACGTGTAATATTTAGTAAAAATATTATGATTATAGAAATGTATGATAATATCTGAGTAAAGGAACTAGGTCCAATGTTGTAGGGGAATTTGGACTGAAGGGCTGGCTGTGTTCAGATCAAACTTGTTATCCGGGGGAATATATGACAACTGAAAATACGTTTTTTAGAAGCTGGTTTTTTAAAAGTTTGATAATTACTGGATTGCTAAGCCTTTGGTCCGCGGGGCCAACCTGGGCAAATGTAAGCCTGAAAAACGGGAATTTCTTTGTGGGTTATACGGATATCGTCTATTCGGGCGGATTCGATCCAAAGATAGAAAGGGTTTACAATTCAAAAACTCCGTTCAAAGGTGTTTTTGGCTGGGGTTGGGGCAATGAATATGAAGTTTTTCTTTCTGTAGCTCCTGATGGCAGCGTAGTAGTGCACGAGTACGGTGGCGGCGCTGAAAATCGATTTATTCCCTTCTCATTCAATGCCGCCGAACTGGATAAGGCAGTAGATGAAATTGTTAAAATTGCCCAAGCCTCCGGAGTAGTCGGAAGCGGGGAACATCTGACCTCCTATAGACAACAGCTCAAAACCGACGCTACTTTTAGAAATGACCAGTGGGAAAAATTCCGGGCCCAAGGTAAAATCAAGGCTCGTCAGTTAACTAAAGGAACTCAGCTCAAATCCAATCGATTTAGTTATCAATTTATCACTAAGATAGCCGATGGATATCAGAGAGATTTCGATTCAGGCCGTGTTGAAAAATTTGATGAATCTGGCCGTTTGGTAAAAATCTCTGATAAAAATGGAAATTTTATCTCGATCAATAATAAAAACGGCTACAAAGAGCTACTGGATAATTTCAATAGAAAGATAATATTGCGTTTTAATGTCAAGGGGTTGTTGACTGATATTGAAGGTGAAAATCAGAAGCGCGCCAAATACACTTATAATGCCCAGGATGAATTGGTGAGTAGCGTAGATGTGGATAAAAATACATTTACTTATAAGTATGATTCACTTGGACGACACAATCTGATTTCAATCTCCTATGGTGACAAAACCACTATGGGCATTGAGTATTATGGCAAAGATAAGTTCGAAAGCGTTAAGAGTATTAAGGACCGGGATGGAACGATTACTGCCTATGATTACCCCAATGAAAATAAGGATCGTTACACTGCAACGGTAAAAGTTAAGGGTGCTGACGGTAAGCTGGTTTCTGATAGCAAATACGAGTATTTTAATAAAAGAAAAGCAGACGGTGAGGAATGGACAGAAAAACTGGTAACCGTTCTAGACGGCGAGACTTCGGAGACAGTTTATAGCGAAGCCTGTGGTCTTCCTGAATCCATTAAGCAGGGTGGGCAGGTTACGACGTTTAAATACGATAACAAGTGTCATGTCGTTAAAAAAGTTACCCCTGAAGAAACCACTGACCTGACTTATGATTCGAAGGTCGGTAAAGTCGAATCTGTAAGTAAAAAGACACGAGAAAATGGTAAGGAAAAGGAAGTCAGTTGGTCTAAATTTTCTTATGACGGCAAGGGCAATCTTGTCACGGCGAAAAACTCGCAGTCTAAGGCTGTAAAATTGGTTTATGACTCGGTTGGAAGAATTCATGGCATAGTCGATCAGGACCGTCATGAGATTACTTTTAAGTACAACGAGAATTCTAAACCGATAGAAATTACCGATCCCAAGGTCGGAACCATTACGGTAAGCTACACTAATAGTGGCGATATTAAGAAAGTCGAAAGCACGTCTGGACGAAAAATCGCTTCCCAGGTTACTCAAGAGTTTCAAGAGTTATTGGATATTATTGGTCCAGCTGGAGTTACTTTAGCTTTTTAGTGGCTTAGTTAATGTATTTTATTTTGTGTAAATCATAGAAGGAGTTTTTATGAAGGCTTCATTAAGAACAGTATTTGGTCTTGTCCTTGGATTTATCGGAGTTACTTGGGGAGTTATTTCCTTCGCTACGGAACCTACCTCAACCGGAGAAACCGGTGAGACACAATCCGCCTGTGGAGCGAAAACAGATGTCAAGTCTAAGGTTCTTAGCGGAGAACCCACTAGTACTTCTACGAAGTCTGAGGAGAGACATAAGTCCTCTGCGGGTTCAGCAGCAGCGAGCCATTCGAAAGAATAGTCTTTTGACCTTGCTGTGGGGAAAAAACCGGTTTTTATTCGAGCAAAGTCTGTTATAAGTCGCGTCAATGCTTGAATTACAGGGCCTCAATAAATCTTATGGTGCGGTATGCGCTGTGAAAGATGTTCACCTTACTATTCGGGA
>JBDSKY010000202.1:0-5866 GCA_039916675.1 Bdellovibrionia bacterium | reverse complement strand
CTGAGTAAACTCCCAATGCGAATTCAGTGTTTGAGGCAACTTTACTTTTTTCCCTGAAGTTTTAAAATAAATGCTCGCATGATCACTCATAGAGAGTTCGCCTTTCCGACGCCTGCAAACCATGGGGAAGGATGCTGCTGACTTGAATTCGAGTCCTGATTTCCAAAATTACCGAGGCTTTTACCTAAACCCTGGGTCTTAGCTAAGGCCAACAACTCTAATTCTAGCTCAGAAGGAACAGGAGCATAGGCACCCAACTCTGCTTCCAAAAACCCCGTATGAACCACCCCTTCACGCACTTTCGGATGATCCAAAATCGTTCTTAAATAATTTTGATTCGTACCCATTCCAAGAATGACGGTTTCTTCCAAAGCAAACTGAAGTCTTGCTAGTGCTTGAGGCCGATTCTCCCCGTAAACAATCAACTTGCCAAGCATTGAATCAAACTGAATCCCAATAGTTTGCCCCTCTTCGATGCCACTTTCAATACGAATCCCTGCGCCTGTGGGCCAACGAAGTTTTTCCACCCGTCCAGGGGTTGGAATAAATCCTTGGGCAGCATCCTCTGCATAAAGGCGTACTTCGATAGCATGGCCGCGTTTTTGAAGAGGGGAAACCAAAGGAAACTTTTTCGGATTCTGAGCAAAAGCAATCTGAGCCCAAACAAGATCAACTCCAGTAATTAGCTCCGTTACTGGATGCTCTACCTGGAGCCGTGTGTTCATCTCGAGAAAATAAAACTTCTCTTCCGCGCCTGATGAGTCGGTAGTGTTTCCAGGGCTCTCTACTAGAAACTCTATAGTCCCCGCACTTCGATACTGAGTGGCGCGAACCAATCGCAAAGCAGCGTCATAGATAGCTTGTCGAGTCGCCTCTTTAAGATGAGTCGCAGGTGCTTCTTCCCATACTTTTTGATGTCTCCGCTGAAGGGAACACTCTCTTTCAAAGAGATGAACTCCCCCGCCCTGTCCGTCGCCAAAAACTTGCACTTCAATATGCCTGGGCGCTTCCACCAGATGTTCTAAAAAAAGAGTACCATCACCAAATGCAGCAAGAGCTTCGGCGCTTGCACTTTCTGCTGCGCCCAGCAAATCTTCCGCGCGATTTACTCTGCGCATACCTTTGCCACCACCACCCGCCGCAGCTTTAAGCAAAAGAGGATAACCCACCTCTTTAGCCGCCGCTACGACACTAGCGTTACTACTCACTTTCGCCCAAGGGAGGGTCGGGACTTTCTCTTTGGAAGCCAGCTCTTTGGCAGCAATTTTATCGCCCATAAGGGCCATGGTCTCAGCTTTTGGACCTATAAAAGTGAGACCAGCATCAACTACCGCCTGAGCAAAGGCTGGACGTTCTGATAAAAATCCATATCCAGGATGGATAAACGAAGCTCCAGACTCCTTTGCAGCTTTGATGACGCTGGCAATATCCAGGTAACTTGCAACAGACTTAACTTCATCCGCGTAGGTAATGTGGCGCGCTTCCTCATCACCGGGAGCAACAATGCCTACGGAGGTCAGCCCCATTTCACGGCAAGTTTGAAAAACTCGACAGGCGATTTCAGATCGATTAGCAACTAAGACTTTTGGATTCATCAAAATTCACTTTCCGATCAGCCAATTTGGCTTTCGTTTTTCTAAAAAAGCTCGGACGCCTTCCTGGCCCTCAGGAGTCACTCTCAAGTCAGCCAAGATCTTGGCCACGAAGTCATAACAATCCGCCAAATGCGCACGTCGCTCAGGCCATGATAGATCTAAAACTAGCTTTTTTGCGACTTGAATCGCATTAGGTCCACATTGGAGAATACCGCTCAAAACTTGTTCTAACGCAGGTTCAAGATCCTCGTTTGAGGCAACCATTTGATGAACGAGACCAATCTCCATAGCACGCGCGGTTTTGAACCTCTGTGCACTTATAAACAGAGCGCGAGCATAGGAAGCACCTATTTTGGAGATTACAAAAGGTCCAATACAGGAAGGAACAATACCTAAACGGACTTCGCTTAGACTAAATTCGGTTTGCGCGGCAGCAATGACCAGATCGCATATGCTGACTAATCCTACTCCTCCGCCAATAGCGGCACCTTGAATTAGGCCAATTACTGGCTTCGCGCACTCATTCATTACTTTAAACATTTGGGTGAGCTTACGAGTATCGCTCAAATTTTCATCGCGTGTGTGCTCAACAGATTTCTTCATCCAATTAAGATCGCCCCCTGCGCAAAACACGGCACCTTCGCCTCTCAATACGATTGCGCGCACCTCTTTCTGAAGCGCTTCCTTGGTGAAAACTTTACCCAAATCATCGATCATTTCCTCATTAAAGGCATTCCTCACCTCGGGTCTATTTAGTGAGACCGTGAGAACTCCTCGAGAATCCAAACTTACTTTGATCGTGCTGTAGGACATACTCCCCCCTTTTTCCTTATTCTTTCCTAAGCAAATATCACAGAAGATATAAACTTGTTTTTTTTTAAAACCAATGAGAGTTTAGGCGGCCAACTTGTATTAACATCTGTACGCCCATAGGAGGCACTCAAAAAATGAAGTCTTTTAATAGCCGAGAAATTTCCCATAGAACCTGCCATATAATTCGTGATGAGCGCATGTCTCGTGAGCTCACTCAAATCGAAATGGCCAATGAATTAGGGATTTCTCAGTCCGCTCTTTCAAAAATAGAAAACCTCGCCATGATGCCGACCTTGATCCCATGGCTCAAATTCTGCTCTACTTTCAGTTTACCTGCAGACCTTCCTTTGGATGAAAAACAATTCAAAAGCTGGTCAAAAGAATTGGATCGTAAAAATTCAAAACCTGCTGATAGGGTTTTGAAAACAAAATCTAAAGTAGCAGCTCATCATCGTTCTCACGAAATGACTAATTAATTGATCCAGAGCCTCAAGCTTTAACCTTCTCCGGAGAGCTTTAAAATGCCAGTCTTGAAATCTTTCATAGACACCCATTCAGAGTCTTTCAAACTAAACGCCCAAAAGAATCGGGAATTAGCGAAAGACTTAGAAGATAAGCTCACAAAAATCCGCGAAGGGGGTGGACTTGAGGCTCGTGCTAAACACGAAAAGCGAGGTAAGCTTTTTGTTCGTGACCGCATTAAATCTTTAATTGATTCCGGTTCGACTTTTTTAGAACTTTCGTCATTGGCCGCTTACGAAATGTACGACGGTGTCGCACCTGGAGCTGGCATCGTTACCGGAATAGGCATAGTGCATGGCAGAGAAGTCATGATTATCGCCAATGACGCCACTGTAAAAGGCGGAACCTACTTTCCCCTCACAGTTAAGAAGCACCTTCGCGCCCAAGAAATTGCTCAAGAAAATCATTTGCCCTGCATCTATCTTGTGGACTCAGGCGGAGCATTTCTTCCTTTACAGGCAGAAGTATTTCCAGATCGAGACCATTTTGGGCGAATCTTTTATAACCAGGCACAAATGTCCGCACGCGGCATTCCTCAAATTGCTGTCGTCATGGGGTCTTGCACTGCGGGCGGAGCCTATGTTCCAGCGATGTCCGAAGAAACGATTATTGTTAGAAATCAAGGAACGATTTTTCTCGGCGGCCCTCCTTTAGTTAAAGCAGCGACTGGCGAAATCGTCACGGCAGAAGAACTTGGAGGCGGAGACGTCCATTGCCGAACATCAGGAGTAGCCGATCATTTAGCTAATAACGACGAACATGCTCTTAGCATTGCACGAGAAATCATCTCCTGCCTCAATCGCTCGCCTGCCACTCCAGTTCAAAGATCAAAGATCGAAGAGCCCTTATACGATCCAGAGGAACTCGCAGGAATTATTCCTGAAAGTCTAAAAAAGCCTTTCGATATCCGTGAAATCATCGCCCGGACCGTCGATGGTTCAAGTTTTCATGAATTCAAGGCCCTCTATGGCACCTCACTAGTCTGCGGCTTTGCGAACATCTGGGGATATCCAGTTGGAATTCTAGGAAACAACGGAATTCTTTTCAGTGAAAGCGCGCTAAAGGCCGCCCATTTCATCGAGCTCTGCACACAAAGAAAAACACCTCTCCTGTTCTTTCAAAATATTACAGGCTTCATGGTTGGCAAGAAATACGAGTCCGGTGGAATAGCCAGAGATGGCGCTAAGATGGTTACTGCCGTTGCCAATGCCGCCGTACCCAAGCTCACCGTAGTCGTGGGAGGAAGCTTCGGCGCCGGAAATTACGGTATGTGTGGAAGAGCCTACCAACCTCGCTTCCTTTGGATGTGGCCAAATTCTAGAATCTCAGTCATGGGTGGAGAACAAGCCGCAGGAGTTCTTTCCCAAGTTAAACGCGAACAATTGGAAGCGGGTGGAAAAAAACTCTCGCCAAAAGATGTTGAGAATATTGAAAAGCCCATCCTTGAGCAGTTTGAAAAGGAAGGCAGCCCTTATTATAGTTCAGCTCGGGTTTGGGACGATGGAATCATTGTCCCCTGGAAAACAAGGGAAGTCCTTGCCCAAGCATTATCCACCGTTTACAACGCTCCGATCGGCGAGACTCAATTTGGTGTGTTTCGGATGTAAGCGAAGTATAGCGCGAACCTATGATTTAACTCCAACGCGAATAAACTTTCTCTCAAGCCCATAATAACAGAGCGCTGCAAAACCAATTGAAACAAAAAACTCAAGACCAATCAAACTATACTGTGACACTGCCTGGTCGCGAATTAGATAGCTAACCAAAGCATCGTTACGCTCTCCCGTAAAAATAAAATGAACTAAATAAAGACTATAAGATATTTCTCCAAGCCAAACTATCGGACCAAATTCCAGAAAGTTTCTAACCAGCCCCGTATCGAATTCCACCAAATTAAGAATCAAAATTGCGGCTGCAAGGGCAAAAAGAGTAAATCCTCCAAAATATAGAAAATTTAGGTTCGCGCCAGTAATCCCAAAGGCATATCCTGCCATTACACAAATGGCGGCTAAAACTTGCACCGGTCCGATGCACCATTTCTTTAGCCGGGAAAGTCCTCGACCCTGGTTTCCAGATATCACTGCAAATATTGCCCCTAAGAATAAGGGATCCATTCTACAATCAGTCCCATAATAGGCTCTAGTGAAAGTATGCGGATTTTGTACGTCTATAAGAAGAATCTTCAGCGCACACGAGAGGACAACAAATAGGAAAAAAATGCCGACCTTCCCTCGCTCTGGCACTCGGAGACTGAGAAGAAGAAAGAAAAATGCAGGAAAAAACAGATAAAACTGTTCTTCAATCGAAAGAGACCATGTCTGAGCCAGCAATGGACTGCCGATGTTTAAGTACAAATAGGCCCAGTTTTCATAACCGCCTAAGATAGAAAGCACCGTAGTCCCAGAAAACTGTGCCTCCAACCCCGTGTCGAATCCATGCGTTACTATAAAGACAAGGAATGTAATCAAGAACAGCACTGGAAAGAGTTTTCTAGCACGTTTTAAATAGAACGTTTTAAAAGAGATACTTCCCGTCAAGTCCCATTCCTGACTTAATTTGGAGGTAATCAAAAATCCACTTAAGACAAAAAAGATATCCACACCTAACACACCTCCCACCAATAGGCCGGTATGGGCACAGAGGACGAGCAATATCGAAACGCCTCTTAGACCATCCAAAGAGCGAATATAGGTCATTCTTGTTAGACTCATTTCTCCTATGTTACTATATAAATGATGGGCCAAACTAAACTGAAATTAGTCGTGAGCGATTGCCATCTTTCTAGGGGAAAATGGCTTAAGGATGGTAAGCGGAATCCACTAGAGGACTTCCACGAGGATGAAAGACTTAAAGAGCTACTAGAATACTACAGTATCGATATTTATGCCGATGCAGATGTTGAATTCATAGTTAATGGAGACTTCTTCGACTTTTTG
>JBDSKY010000201.1:0-4168 GCA_039916675.1 Bdellovibrionia bacterium | reverse complement strand
GCTTCCTTGCCGTCCCATCGTTCGATGATCGTAGGTTCTGTCAGTTTTTTGTGATCGTGTCCGCCGATGATTAAATCTATCGCAGGAGCTATTTTTAAAATTCCCGTATTAACCAAGACTGAGTTGTGAGAAATGGCTACTACAATATCCGCCTTACCTTCCTCTTTAAGACGAGAAGCCAAGCCTCGGGTATATAGAAAAGGTTCAGTAACTTTAATTGGCGCAAAAAACTTATCAAATACAAATTCATAAGTAGATAGCCCTATAAATGCAATTTTTACATTTCCTTGTTTTTTGATTACATAGGGCAAGATTTTCTCATTAAATTCCTGCTCTCTCGCATAATTGCCAGTGGACAAGTTGGCAGCCACGAGAGAAATATGGGGATCGGCATTTTTAATGGCATCTAAAAGTACATCGGGTCCATTGATCCAATCATGGTTGCCTAATACTGCCACGTCATAGCCCATGCGATCCATCATTCGAAGCGACTCCGCTCCCGCTCCCTCAGTGTAATAGATGTCGCCTTCAGACCAGTCGCCTCCATCTACAAGTAGAGCATCAGGGTCATTTTTGCGGACTTGATCAACGGCAGTTTTAATCCTGGCTAGGCCTCCTAAGTGGAGAGGGCCCTTATTTTCACGAAAGTGAGAATGTAGATCATTTGTGTGTAGAATTGTAATTGCTTTTTCAGCAGCAAAAACTCGTCCATCATTTCCAAAACTATTTGAAATAACTGATAAAATTGAAATTAGGCCTACAAAACCGAGGCCATTCTGCATGGTTTTTTTAAGTATAATCATTCTTCCCCTCAAAAGTTCAAAACAGGTCCGTAAAACCTATGTCAGACTTTTGGTAACCCGCCAAGAAAACAAAAGAAAACAGATTGTTGACAGTAATTGACTAGTATTGTAAGACTCCAGCGCAGGAGATTTTCTCGAAATGACTTTGGACCGGCTACAGCAGCGTCTTGGCTATACCTTTGGGGACCGTGGAGTGCTATTGCAATCCTTGACTCATAAGTCTTTTGGTCATGAATTTTTTCAAGAAAAACCTCTGGCTTTAAGAGACAACGAACGTTTGGAGTTTCTTGGGGACGCCATTTTAGACGTAATTGTCTCTGATATTTTGTTGGAAGTATTTCCTAGCGCCAACGAAGGTCAGCTTTCTAAAATGCGAGCAGCAGTCGTGAACGAAAAAACTTTGGCTCTTGTCGCAAGATCCATTCAAATTCAAGATTGTGTACGTCTCGGAAAGGGTGAAGCTCAGACCGGCGGAAACGAGAAGCCCTCTATTCTTTCCAGTACGTTCGAAGCCCTGATCGCAGCAATTTATCTAGATGGTGGATTTAATGCAGTTTATCCAGTGGTAAGGCATATTTTTGCTCCGCTTTTTGCCCAGGATAATGAATTGATGGCCTTCTATGACCACAAGACTCAACTTCAGGAACTTGTCCAAGCCCGGTGGAAAGTAACACCGACGTACCATTTAATTGAATCTCATGGCCCGGACCACGCAAAAGTTTTCGAAATTGAAGTTCGGATGAATGGCAAAACACTGGCAGTAGCCACAGGGTCCTCTAAAAAGGAAGCTGAGCAGAATGCCGCACGATCTGCAATTTTAAACGTAGGATAAAATAAACCCTGGTCTTGAACACGGGGTCTTGAGGTATGGAATGAAATCAGGTTTTGTAGCAATTGTAGGGCGTCCCAATTCAGGGAAGTCGACTCTCATTAATTCCGTGTTGGGTCAGCAGATCTCTATTGTCAGCTGCAAAGCGCAAACTACTCGTGACCAAGTTTTAGGAATTCTGACTGAGAAAGAAGGCCAAATTGTTTTTGTCGACACTCCAGGAGTTCACAAAGCCAAAGAGGGTGGAATAAATCAGTACATGGTGAATCAAGTGAAAGAAGCACTCGAGGATCCGCAAATCATTTGGTATCTCGTGGACCCAGCTTCTAGATTGCCGCATGAGACTGCAGTGCTAGAACTCCTTTCCAGAACCTCGGCCCCAGTTTTTATTCTTCTGAATAAATTTGATCAAACGAATAAGAAGGAAGTCAGATTTCCTCTGCCGGTCGCAGTTTTTGACGAATTGGAAATATCTTTAACTACGGCGATGGCTGAACGTGGAATTCGAGTTTTGGGTACCCGAAGAATTTCTGCACTTTCTAAAACAGGCATTCCAGAACTTCTTACCGAAACCTGGGCTCAGCTTCCCGAAGGAAGTCCCTATTATCCCGATCCAGAACAGGTTTCAGATCGTCCGACACGATTTTTTGTTGCCGAAAAAATCAGGGAACAGCTCTTTCATCTTTTAGGAGATGAGGTGCCCTATTCTTGCGCGGTCGAAATAGTTACCTTTGACGAGCAAGCCAAACCTCCCCGTATTGAAGCCGTTATTCATGTTGAACGAGAATCTCAAAAAGGAATAGTTATCGGGCAGGGAGCCAAGAAAATTAAAGAAATCGGACAAGCGGCTCGTAAAGAAATAGAAGAATTTCTGGGAGAACAGATCTTTTTAGGTTTGAAAGTAAAGCTCCTTGCCGATTGGAGTCGAGACGGAGCAGCTCTTGAGAAAATGGGCTATTATCTCCCTAAGAAAGAAAGAAAAAAATGAGTCAGCCAATAAGTTCTAATCAGATAAATAATCGCCCCGCTAGTCACCCCTTTCGAGTGATTATTATGGGTCGTCCGAATACCGGTAAGAGCACTCTTTTCAATCGAATGATAGGCCGCCGCAGAGCTTTAGTTCATAACGAGGCTGGTGTGACCCGAGATCGAAACGAAGCCGCAGTAGAATGGAATGTCGGCGGCAAGTCTCTTCCGATTCTTGTGGTGGATACGGGTGGACTTGGGGGTGAACGTTTCGCGAATGAAATTCAAGCTCAGGTCAAAACTGCTCTGGAAAATGCTGATATGGTCCTTTTTGTTTTTGACGGTCAAGCGGGCCTCACTCCATTGGATCAGGAGCTTTTGCGAGATTTAAATCGTTCAGGTGCACTTGAAAAGTCAGTCCCTGTTTTAGGAATTGTAAACAAAGTTGATGCCGCTGTTCATGAAGAACGAATTGCAGATTTTTTCTCAGTAGGATTGGAAAATATTCTTACTTTATCTGCGGAGCATGGCAGGGGTTTAGATGATCTGAAAGAGGCCATATTCGCTGCTGCAGTGGATCGTCTTACGGATATTCATCCAAGGAAAGCAGATCAACAAACCGAACCTACGAAATTAGTAAATGCGGACTCAGAGACTTCAGATGAAGCACAAACGGACGATTCACAAACGGACGAAGTGCAGGAAGAGCCTTTTGTTCATAGAACACCAGCCATCGCGATTGTCGGACGTCCAAACGTAGGAAAAAGTACGCTTTTCAACGCAATTGTCGGTGAAAGTAGAATGATCACCAGTCCAATCGCAGGTACGACAGTAGATTCAGTAGATTCGACCGTCATGCTAGGTGATCGTGAATTTCTTTTTGTGGATACGGCAGGGATTCGTAGAAAGAGCAAAACCGAGCAAGGTATCGAAGTGCTCTCTGTAGTCCAAGCCAAGAAAGCCTTAGAAAGAGCTGACATTGCGCTCCTAGTGATCGATGGTGAAAAAGGAATTACCGATCAAGATCAGAAAATCAGTAGCCTCGTAGAAGAAGCTGGTTGCTCCGTAATTCTCGTTTTAAATAAATGGGATTTGCATAGAAAAAATGTAAAATTTACTACTGAGTTGGCTTCTAAGCGTATTCGCTCGGAAATGGCTCATTTGAAGTATGCCCCTATCATTTTCGTAAGTGCTCTTAGACAGCAGGGCTTAGAAAACTTGGGAGATCTGATTGAGGAAATCCTCACGCAACGCCGTTTGAAGATTGCCACTCATGAGTTTACTGAGTGGGTTCGAGAGGAAGCTTCTGTTCATAATCCTAAAAATGCCAGATTTTATCTTTGTCACCAATCTGGCAGAAATCCTCCCACTTTTGTTTGCCATGTGAATGATCCTGAAAAAATTGATTTCAGCTTACAACGTCACTTAGTAAATGCTTTACGCGCTCGCTGGGGTTTTATGGGTAGTCCCGTAAGGCTTCTCTTTGTTCAAGCTAAGAGCGAAAGAGCTTTGCCACGGAAAATCGAAGCTAAAAAAACTCGGACATTTACTGCAAGGCCCAAAGGTAAAC
>JBDSKY010000200.1:0-3326 GCA_039916675.1 Bdellovibrionia bacterium | reverse complement strand
AAAGAGGGAAGGGAATGAAGTCTCTGGCCAAATGATAACTTCTGGACGCGGGGATAAGCTGAGTGCCTGGTCGGTCATGGAGGTAAAGGTGTCGATGACTTTCAAGGCGGCTGTGGATACATCGTTCTCTGCCGCGATTTTGTCAAAATCACCGATGTTCCCTTGGATTGCCGCTATTTGAATCCTATTGTCAGAGGTTTCAATAATTTTTAAAATTTGGGCTTGTCTTGTCCACCCATACCCAATGGCACTGATAATTAGAGTCGCGGTGAAGAGGAGCTGGGGTGAGAGTTTTACTCGGCGGTCTTTGAGAGCGTTTTTGGTCACCTCATATAGGCAAATATTTGTGAGCACAATGAGGAAAGTAAGGAGCTGGGCTCCGCCCAAATCTGCTGCTTGTCTTAAATTGGAGGCTTGATAGAGGGCATGTCCCAGTGTGTCTAAAAACATCTTAGGGACTAGCCAATCGATCCCTGTATAGAGCAAGCTGAGCCAGATGAGATTCAAAATCCCTTTCCAAAGTGAATGGGGAGGGACGGGCAATTGTCCATGGTGGGAGGCCTTAGTTCGGTAGATTTTATGCCAGGCTTCGTCTGGAAAAAAGTCTTTCAGATGCAATGCCTTTAGAAGGTATGGAAATATTAGAAACTGAAGCTGCCCTACAAGACAGAAGAGCAACATTCCGAAGATGCCCACCGGCCAAGGCACTCCACCAAACTCCTTCAGCGAGTACGCTACCCAAAAATAGCCGCCTAAGGTCATCAGAAAGTTGAGCCAGAATCCTTCGACAACGGCGCGAGTAGGGGAGTCGGCTTTTTGAATTGCGAAGAACCATGGGATTAGACAAACCCAAATTAATGGCCAAAAGTCCCAGGGGGGGAATGCAAGGACGATTAAAATTCCCGAAAGGAGTGTAAGCCGGTGAGGTAGCCACTTTCTTCCCTGAATCGCTTGAGTAGCACTGATTGGATGCATGTTGGAAACCATCATAGTCTTTTAATTCAAGACTGTCAGCTACAACTACTGATGCTCGACCAATGTTTGGGAATTATTCATAACATCGCCGAAATCAGAGATCTCATGGGTGAGACAATGATTTCATCAAATACCTTTTCAAACTCTCCGGGAAAATCGGAAGTGAGATACATAATTTCTATTGCTGAGGGTTTAAAAAGAGTAAACTCTTTTCCAAGATTGTATCGTTGCTCGAGCATCTTAAACTCTTTTTTTCCTGCTTTACTTCTTAATCGGTCTTTATAAGATTGGAACGGACCGGCTCTCCTGGATCTATTCCGAGAGTATCAGCTATGATTTGCCTAACCTGGGACGGCTCTATAATTAAGTGTTCTTTTAAAAATTCGGGGCGCGAAGCTTTTCCTTTATATTTATATTTCAATTCCGGTTTATCCATGATTAAAACTTCTTTGTCTCCAAACTTTAATTTGTTCTGCTCTATCGCTTTTTTGACTCTACTGAAAAAAAAGTTAATTTTAAGCGGTTCTTGGCCTGCTTCATCTAATTTTTCTAGTTCTTCCTTTTCTTTCTTATCTAGCTTTCCGAAAACAAAGCCTAATATGTGGGAAATAAAGTCATTTTGAGTCTTAATATTCTTGTTATCTAAATCAAATGAGAAATCTTCTTCCTCTATATTAGATCCTTTTTCGTGATTATGTAAGGTGCCCGATTCGGCGTGCATCAACCAATTTTGAAACTTCTCCATCTTCAGAAGAGAGCATTTCTGGACCTGAAATCCAGAATGCAGCAAAAAGTTTTTCAAGTCGTCAGAATGAGTTGAGGTCTTGGCAAAAACATATCCGGAAGTTAGAGAACGCAGAGGAGAAGCCATTGTGCCTGAGAACACTTCAAAAAATTTATCCTTATTTGTGTTATAAAACATTTCAATCACTGCAGGCTTAATTACTGTAAATGATAAACCATTATTGCAATTATCTTGAATATTTTCCAAAGTATTTTTTGAATTGTTCGCCAATCTTTTTTTGTAAATCTTTATTCCATCCTTCCTTGATTTTTCGTCATCGGTGGGGACATAGATGGGGTAAAGTTCGGGCGCCGATTTTATGTAACTACTAAAATTAAAAACCGTCACAATGATTTGATTTTCTGTTTCGTCTGGAATGGTTATTTTACTTTTCCTAGTTTTATTTTTGATTGGATAGAGCTCTTCAATCTGCTGGTTACTCAATAATTTTTTCAGAAGTATCTGGTACATGGCGTCATCTACTTCTCCCTTGGAAGACTTACCCTGCGTAGCGCTTTCTTGATGAAGCTTTCGGTAGTCTGTAATAAGGTCAATCAAAAGACGATCAGAGTGATCTAGATATTCAATAACCTTCGCTTCGTCAACATTGCCCATCGCAATTGATGAAGACAAAACAATAAAACTAGCCAGGAGAAATTGTCTTTTCATTTTAGTAATGTACATCGACGCTTTGGTTTCTGCGACTTTTTTTACACGTAGCGTTTCTATTCTTTCAATCTGTCATCTTATATAAACGTTTCAGAGGATCTAAATTCTTTAGCTTTGAAAGCCATTTTGCTATTCTTTGTTATAATATAAACTTCAATTATTTTTAATATTTCAAAATGCATTGAGTCAGTTGCGGTTGTAAGATACCTCGATTCTCTAATCGTGCTCATTGCATGTAGGAGAGGAATCGAATATGATTCTCAAATGGATAAGCCGCTTGTTAAAGACATCAAACCAATTTCAATAAAACAACATTCATCTTTAGGGGTAGTGGAACTTGTATTGGGAGAGTCGCAGTCCGTGAAAGCCATCGGTGTAGTCTACGGTATTGAGCATGCGATTTCAGGTGACGGGTTTCGAGCCATGCTATTTTTGGACCATTACAATCAAAGAATCAAAATTATCAGTTATCAGGGTCCAAATTATGGAGCTCTGCTTCTTCGAATTGGTTGGTTAGCAGAGGCTAACGGGTTCGACAAAATTGTTTGTAACGCCTCACAAAGTGATTGGATGGAGTTTCTTAAATATGGTTACGTGCTTGAAGCCGTATTGAAATATTTCCATCAAGGTACGGATGCTTTTGCGATGAGCAAGTTTCGTTCTCAGGAAAGGTTGGGTTCAAATAATCTCATGAATGAAGTTTCATTGATTGAGAAAATTATGCTCCAGCCTCAGGTTCAGAGGGATGCCCCTCAGCGATCAATCCCCGACGGAGTTACACTTCGAATGGCGCTTCCGCAGGACATTCCACATTTGATTGCACTTTATCAAAGGGTCTTTGAATCTTATCCTTCACCCTTAGTTTATCAAAGTTATCTTGAGACGATTTTTCAAGAAG
>JBDSKY010000199.1:0-3238 GCA_039916675.1 Bdellovibrionia bacterium | reverse complement strand
ACCTTGAATTAGATTAGGACACAAGAGCTCAACGGCACTTGCCCCTAGTCACTCGCAAAGCCACAAATCGCTTTAATTTTGACAATATATTCATTCGACTATATAACGCGTAGCATTAAGAAGGACTATTTCATGCCCCATGCTATCGCTCTAATTGAATCATGTAGATCCAACTGCGTAACTTCGCTCCAAGTAGCCGCCATTGCGCTACTTTTTGGTCTGACGTCACCTCACGCTTATTGTGCGGCCACTGATCTAGACTCCAGTCATACAGTTAACATGGCAGCCGTATTAGAAGAACGCCATCAAGTTAGAGATCAACTGGACGAATTAGAAAAACAGCTGAATACCCAAGCTGATAACAGCGCATTAAGAGAAAAAATTAAGCTCCTACAAAATCGCCTAAGCCAACTCGCAGGCGATGTCATCCGCCTTAGCCAACAACAGGTCTCACGACATCAATTAAACTTTGGCCAATTTGAGCACCCCTTACCTTCCGACACCAAAGACAAAAGCAAAAACGCCATCTCAGATGAGCTAGCGGCCGGAATTCGAAGATATAAAGCAAACGTTGATTTTCTTCATAAGTTACTCCAAAGCACTTTTGTAAAACTGAACCAAAAAATACGTAATTCGCCTGTTCTTTATGACAATAGACATTTCACCCTATTAAAAAAAGAACGACCTCACTTAGATACGTCGACGCACTTGTCGGATAAGAAAAAAGAATTAATCACAAAATCTTTTCAGAAATCATGGGATACCCTAAAAGCTAAGATAGAGCATCTTCCCGCCCTAAATCCACGTACATCCAGCGAAGAGGCGATCAACCGTGAAATTACAACCAACTTAAAAGTCATCGAATCGCTAAGACTGAGCATAGTATCTACTGCTTACGCGTTCGAAGAGCGTGTTAATAACATTGCCAATAATCTCACCACGGCCGCTAAACTCAAACCCCAATTACTTAAGCTCTATAAAAAGAAAATAAAATCTGCTTATACACCAAACGAACTTTCCCCTCGAGAACGCCTCCAGTTTAAAGATGCTAAAGCGATTGCAAATAACAAACTAGAAATCAGATTCAATGAATTTGTTGATTCAACTGAACATGTGCAAAAAGCATCTAGTACATTCAAGTCCTACCTCCAATTAGCCCTTGATGAAGTCATTCAAGAATATACGGCCCATGCAAGAAAATATACCGAAGAAAAAAAGGGGTCTTTCGGTTACCTAGGTGAATTTCACCAAATCATCAATACAAGGCTTTCGGCCGACTCATTCTTGACCTTAATGGCAGCGCGGGAAGCTCTACCTAAAGTGAGCAAACCACCTTATCCTTTTTATTACCACGTCTACAATCAGCTCAAAAACAGTATCGATCAGAAAAGGAACGAGTTCCTTGAAACCGTCGGAAATGACATTCGCAAACTACAGCTCGGAAATAACGAAAATCCCAAGCCTGGCATTTCCTTAGACCTGGTACCTGTACCCGCGCCAGGATCTCTCGCTAAACTGCAAGCAGATCACCAAGAATTGCTAGACAAAGCCTACCAGACCATAAGGACGGGCGTGGAGTTCTGGTACTTTGATTCCCTAGGTAAAAATTCTTGCGAGCAGTTCCGGAAAATACTGGTTTCTGCTGATTCCAAAAAACTAAAAAATTCTGAATCTCTTCTTCTTCAAGCAGAGTCCCTTCAGAAAGAATTTGCTAAAACATTGAAGGAAACAAACGGCTGGAAGGAGATGAAAATAGCTTTCGACGCTTACAGCGCCAAAGTCGAAATCTTATCTCAAGAAGTCATTTCAATGAAATCTTCTGCCGATGAAAGCAAACAAAAATTGGAGCAATCTTCGGCCAACCTGGAAAAAGAAATGATGGATCTTGCTCAGGAAATCAAGACTGCCAAGGAGCTAGGCAGTGCCGCTTCATTGCACTTTAACAGTCTAAGAAAAGTTGCTATTGAATCCGTCGAAGGCTTCGAGAATCGCAGGAATAAATTAAAATCCGAAATAGCTAGCGAAGAACAGCGAATATTTACTTTTGATCGCGAAAGTATTCAGCTTAAACTTGATTTACTTACTGAAGATGCAGGAAAACTTAGGAATATTGTAAGCCAGTTTCAGCAGGTTTTTGACGGAGTTATTGAAATATCGAGAACGTTGAACTGGAGTTCAGAATTTTTTAGAAATTTAAGTTCCTTAAATTCTACCTTAGATTATTCCGCACAAAAAGAAATAGAAGACAGCTCTAAAAACTTAGATGAGCAACTTGATACTGATAGAAAAACTCTAGCGGCAGTCGTTAAGCTAATATTAGGTTCATTCGAAGCCCAACACCGCTTCGACGGAGGAATGCTTCAACAAGAAATACTCCGCGCACGGGCGGAAATTAATCCTTTGCTAAAAAATGTCATTGAAAATATTACCAAAATATTCTCTAAATTAAAGTTGAGCTACGACGATATAGCTCTTGGACAATCCTTCTGGCGAATTACAAATCCAAAACTCGCAATGGAGAAAGCCAGACGAATCACGGAACTTTTGACGACTAAGCCTGCTCTATTCGATTCGGCCCTCATTGAAGGGTGGAAGAACTTTTCAGGATACCTAGGCCTATCCTTAGCTGCTTCAACTGGGGACCTAAGGATTTTAGATGATTTAGCGATAGACTTTAGGACTCTTGATTCTGGCCCCTTTAAAGATCAGTTTGCTGTAGACACCCATTATGTACCACCGTTTGCTTTTGCAAACTCAAAGACACTCCCTGGTTTAAAGAATTTCGGAGCCACCTGCTACCTCAACGCACTTACCAAAGCTATTGAGACTTCAGGCCTTCAAAAACTCTTTAGCCCGACTTATCAATTGATTCAAAGAATAAAAAAACTTGGAGAATCCGACGCCGATTTCAAGTTACGCTCAAAGGGCCGTGAAGAAGAGTCAGATCTTGAATTCAATTTACGATCAAAAAACCATAAGGAAATATCTCTTTTCCTAAGTGCCCTTGGAAACAGCACCAACTATGATTCAAAATTGGAGAATTTCCACCTACACGCTTTGACTGCTCTTGGAAATCTACTCATACCTCTATTCGACATACCTCAGGGGTCATGGATGCAACACCAGCAAGACCCAGAAGAAGCCTTGGGTTCCATACTGGACGAATTCGCAAGCCAAGATAATTCATTTTGGAAACTAGGCACAGGTCGCTTGTCCGATACGCGCGCCGCCAAAGAGA